>JAIMBM010000175.1 GCA_023511475.1 Anaerolineae bacterium | reverse complement strand
GCTCGCAGTCGCTGCGCAGGCGGGCAGCTCCATCGGTTGGCGGCTGGCCCAGCAGCGCCGCGAGGGGCCTCTCGGCGATATAGATCTCAAAGATGGGGACGCGGTCCGGCTCGTGGTGGGCGAAGGTCGTTCGCACGCGCTCTTTGGAGGTCATCTCGCTCATGTGGCACCCCCGGTAGAGGAAAGCCGCGCTGGCGGCAGGCACGGAATGTCACAAACAGCGTAATACAGGTCAGGATGGGAGTCAAAAGAGCGGGAAAGCGTCGTGTGCAGCCCACGTCTGCCGCAGCTCGCGCCCAGCCACGCTGTCACCGGCCCCTCCCCCGAGTGGGCACGGCGTGCCCGCTCGGGGGAGGGGTTCAGGGCGGACAGATGGTGCTTTTCCTCCCACCGGACGGGCGAGAGCCACGTTACCGGCGCAGGGCGCGCCCCACTCGGTGCCGTCCCACGGTCTCTTCGTAGGGCGGTGCGCCTCGACTCTGCCTGTCCACCCCTGAACGGAGGAGAGGAGCGGGGTGGGGGCAACACGTGGCAGCCGGCGCTGCCAGGACGCGAGTCTGGACGATTACAACGGTGCACACGTTTGCGCCCTCTTGGAAACCGTAGTATAATACACATGGGCCTGCATCCGGCCCGCCAGAGCCTGTGGCGGTGCCCTGCTCGCGCAGGCCACAGGACCACGGACATGCGCCTCCTTCTCTTCGGGCACATGACGGTGTGGGTCGAACTGGACGGGGTGTGCTTCGTCACCGACCCCTGGTTCGGGCCGCACGGACGCCTCGAGCGTTGGCTGGCGCCACGCACCATCCCCCCTGCCGTCCATTCGGCGGCGCTCTCCCGCGTGGGCGCGATCCTGGCCTCGCACCATCACCTGGATCACCTGGACCGGTTTTCCCTGACACTCGCCCGGCTGCTCGGTTGGAGGGTCATCGGCTCCGAGGCGGTCGCGGCGCGGGCGCGCCGCACTGGTGTGAGGGAGGCGATCGCGTTGCGCCCGGGCCAATCGGCAGCGCTCGGACCGCTGCGGGTCGAGGCCGTCCCGGCGGAGCATCCCCTGGCAGCGGATGCGATCGGCTTTCTCGTGAGAGGCTCCCGTACCCTATACTTCAGCGGCGACACGCGCGCCACGGCCGCGGTCACCGGCGCCATCTCCCATCCGATAGATGTGGCGCTCGTGCAGGCGGCCTGCGCCCACTATCCCTTCCTTGGCGATGACGGCATGTCCCTGCCCGAGGCGGCGGCGCTTCTGCGGGCGGTACGACCGCGCTGGTCTGTGCCCCTGCACCTGCACTGCAGCGGCAAGTGGCTCGATCGGCGCACGGGCCTGCGCATCCGCTCTGACAACGCCGCCGCCGTCAGGGCGGCGCTGGGTGAGTGGCTCGGCAGGCTGGCCGACGAGGGACTCCACGGGAGGCTCCTCGAGCCGGGCGAGCTTGTGGACGTGGAGGACTAGCATGGCCTCCGCCTGGCGGCTGCTGCTCGGCGTCCTCGGCTCTCCCCGCCTGCCGGCAGCCTGCCGCCGGGCGGTCGTGCGCAGCGCGGCCGCCGCCCTTGCCCGCCGCCTGGCGCAGAATGACGCCCGCGCGGCGCTCGCCGCGCCCTACCAGTTGGCCGCCGGGACCCCGATCTACCTCCTCGATGGCTTCCATGGCGGCATCCCTTTCTGGGATTGGCTGCTCCCGCAGGAGGGCCTGTGGGCCTCGTTCCTGTGGCCCGCCGTTGGCGGTGCCCTCCTGCGGCGTGGCCTGCCCGTGACGCTGGAGCTGGATGGCTACACTTTTGAGGCGCTCGCCGAGAGGAGCCCCGGGACGTTGGTCGGGCTTCGGGAAGCCGTGGCCAGAGGCTGTGTGGAGCTGGTGAACGGCACCTACGCCCAGCCCTTCCTCGATACGTTGAGCGGGGAGATGGTCGTCCGCCAGCTCTGGTACGGGCTGCGGGCCATCGAGCAAGCGTTCGGCGCACGGGTGACGGCCTACGCCAGTCAGGAGCCGTGCTTCTGCGCGCAGCTGCCCCAGATACTCCGGTCCTTTGGCTACCGCTGGGCGCTGGTGCGCACCCACTGGGCCGCCTTTGGCTGCGAGCCGGCCTTCGATGCGCCGCTGGTGCGCTGGCGTGGCCCGGATGGCTCCGAGCTCCCGGCCGTGCCGCGGCACTCCTGGCAGGGCTACGAGTCGCGCAAGGAAGCTCAGCCGGGAGTCGTGCGCGGGACGCTCTCGGGGGCTCACGCCAGCCACTGGAGCGCGGCGGATCTGGCCGGGTACCATGAGGCCGCCGCGCAACAGGGGACGGCTCCGGCGCTTCTCTCCAAGCTGGAGGACCTGGCGCCGCTGGACGCGCCGACGCCGCAGGCGCCGATCCTGGCGCGGACGGAGGGCGTCCGGCTCTCCTCCCTTGCCTCCTACTGCGAGGCGGTGCTCGGCGACCGGCCCCTGGAGAGCCTCCCCTCCTGGCAGCCCGCGCCGGATGGCTTTTGCCTCACCCTGCCCTGGGGCCTGGAGGGGGACCGGCTCCTTGCCGCCCGGGAGGCTGCCGAGGCGGCCCTGCAGCTGGCCGAGCGCGCGGCGGCGGTTGCCTTTGCCCTCGGCGGCACCGATGCCGGGGCCGAGCTTGAGCCCGCCTGGAAAAAGCTCTTGCTCGGCCAGCACCACGACCTGCAGGTCTGCGGCCCCTGGCGGTCGGCGGCGCATGGCAAGAGCATGTCCGCCGTCGGTTGTGACCTCTGCGGCGAGGCTGCGGCGGGCGCGCACGGCGTGCTCCGAAGGGCGCTGGCCTTCCTGCTGAGGCAGGGCGAGCCGGCGGGGCTGCTCAGGCAGCCGGTCGTTGTGTTCAACCCGCATCCGCGACCCCTTCGGGCCCTCGTGCACGTCCCGGAGAGAGGTGCGCTCTACACTGGCGGCACTCCGCTTCCAGCCCAGCCGGATGGCGAGGGGATGCTGGTCCTGTGTGAGCTGCCTGCGCTGGGCTGGCGCATCCTGGACCTGCGCCCGGCCTCGGCAGCTGCCGAACCGGGGCCGGCCGACGGCCTCTACGGAGAGGGCCGGCTCTCGGCGGCCTGCAGCGAAGGCCGTCTCACCATCTGGATGGGAGACCGGCTCCTTCTGCACGATGGCCTGGCGCTGAGCTACGCCCTCGGCGGCACCCGGTTCTTCTCCCGAGCCGAGCCGGGGGCGTGGGAGGTCGTGGGGACAGGGCCACTCTTTACCCGCTGGCGGGCGCGTGGCTCGCTGGGTGAGATCCGCTTCTCGCAGGAACTCACCCTGTACCGGCACCTGCCCCGCATCGACATCGAGACCGTGCTGGATTTCGGCGATGGTGCCCTTGCCGGGCCTCAGCCGGAGGACGGCGAGGGCTACTACACCCGGGATGAGGAGAAGGTGTGCGTCCTCCTTCCACTGGGACGGGGGACATTGCTTCGCAGCCTGCCCTTCCTCATCGCGGAGGCGCGGGCGCGTCGGTTCGCGATGACGGGCCTCGCGGCGGTCGAGGGTGAGGATGGCAGCCTGGCCCTGCTCACGCCGGGCAGCCGGGGGTGCGTCTACGACCCGGATCAGGGCCTCCTGCAGCTCGTCCTCGCCTGGTCGCCGCGGCGGTGGATCTATGACGGCGGCGGCCGCCCGGTGTTGCACGGGCGCCATACCTTCCGGTGCGCGCTGCTTCCCTATGAGCAACGGGAGGAGGCGCTTGCCGGGGCAGAGCTGTACCGGCTGCCGCCGGTGGCCATCGTGGCCGAGGAGCGGGGGCCCGTTGGCGCGGGCGAGAGAAGCCTGCTCGAGATAGGTCCTGCCATGATTCGGCTCTCCGCCCTCTTTGCCCACGATGGGGCGCTCTACCTGCGGCTGTGGAATGCGAGCACGGCGGTTGCCAACGTCGAGCTCCGCAGCGCCATCGTGACGCCGGGGCGCTGGCTACCGGTGGATCTCTGGCTTCGCGCCGAGGCTTCGTGCTCCGATCCGTTCACCCTTTCCCCGTGGGGGGTGAGGACATTGCGGTATGCCGGGCCTGAAATCCGAAGGACATGAAAGGAGGTCCCATGAACGGCTCCATACCCGTGGAGGAGATGATCCGCCGCTACAAGCAGGTGCACACCTGCGCCATCGCCGACGTGCTCGACAAGAGAGGCTTCTTCCACCAAATCCTGCCACACGAGATACAGGCCATCGCCCCGGGGCTCAAGCTCGCCGGCCCCTGCCAGACCATCAAGGGGACCCCGACCACCATCCACAAGGATGAGTATCTCGAGGTCGCCGTCGAGGCCTATGCCTCGCTGGAGGCCGGGCAGATAGCGGTGTACGACACCTCGGCGGACAACTCTGCCGCGCACTGGGGCGAGATGCTCAGCACCACGACCAGGGCCAAGGGCCTCGGCGGCGCCGTCATCGATGGCGGCGTGCGGGACGTCGAGCAGATCGTGGCACTGGGCTTTCCCGTCTTTGCCCGCTACCGCACGCCGGCGGACATCCGCGGCCGCTGGCGCTATGTGGAGATCGGCGTACCCATCCGCATCGGCGATGTCGACATCCGCCCCGGGGACTGGGTCATCGGCGACGCCAACGGGGTGGTGGTGGTGCCGAAGGACCTGGCCGAGGAGGTGCTCCTCGAGGCGGAGGAGGTGGTGGCGGTCGAGAACAAGATCCGTGAGGAGCTGCGTGCGGGAGCCCATCCCATGCACGTCTACCTGAGGCACGGCCGGTTCTAGAGCGGCAGGAGGCGAGAGCGATGCGCATCGAGGACCTGATCGTCACACCGGTCGCCATCCCCCTGGAGACGCCGCTCCTGCACGCCTGGGGAAGGCACCTGGGCTTTGGCCGGGTCATCATCCAGGTCGTGGCCGACAACGGCCTGATCGGCCTGGGCGAGACGACGCTCACCCCCAACGGCCGGCAGATGGAGGAGGTCCTCAAGTCCTGCCGGCCGCTCGTCCTGGGCGAGGACCCCTTCAGCCTGGAAAAGCTGCGCTGGAAGATCGCCAATCCCTTTTACGTGCGGATGTTCGGGCCGAACCTGATCAACGCCTACGCCGCGATCGAGTTCGCCTGCCTGGACCTGCAGGGGCAGGCCATGGGACGGCCCGTGTGCGACCTGCTGGGCGGCCGCATGCGGGACCGAGTGCCCGTCTCTGCCTACATCTTCTATGAGGACCCCGAGGGCAACGGGCAGACCCCCTGGGAGGAGGCGGACCGGCGGATCGTCGAGCAGGCGGTCGCTCTCGTCGAGGGCAAGGGCTGCCGGGCCATCAAGTTCAAGGGCGGCGTGTACCCGCCCGACTGCGAGGTCGAGACGGTGCGGCATCTCTGCGAGCGGCTGCCGGGGGTGCCGGTGCGGCTCGATCCCAACAGCTCATGGGCGCTGACGACGGCAGTGCGCGTGGCGCGGGCGCTTGCCGACTGCAACCTGGAGTACCTCGAGGACCCCGTCTGGGGCCTGCAGGGGATGGCCAAGTTCAAGCGGCTGGTGCCGGGGGTGCCGCTGGCCTCGAACATGGCCTGCTTCGGCTACGAGGATGTGGCCCCGGCCGCTCTGCTCGACTCGGTCGATGTCGTCCTGGCCGACCCGCACTGGTACGGGGGCCTGCAGGCGACCAGGGCCCTGGCCCGGCTGTGCGAGACCTTTGGCCTGGATATGGGGATGCACTCGGGGACCGAGTTCGGCGTCTCGATGGCGGCGGTGCTGCACCTGGCGGCGGCGTTGCCGAGCGTGCACCACGCGCCGGACGCGCACTATCACTACCTCCGCGACGACGTGATCGTCGGTGGCCCGATGCCTTACGTGGAGGGCGGCCTCGCCGTGCCCGAGGGGCCGGGGCTGGGCGTACGGCTCGACCCGGAGAAGCTGGCACAGTACAACCGCGTGTACGAGTGGTATCAGTCCAGCACGCTGACGAGCCAGCCCCGGGAGGAGCCCATCTACACGAAAGCGAGGTGGTGAATGGGCATCCATCTCATAACCGGCGCGGCAGGCTACCTGGGCACGTATCTGCGCAAGGCGCTTCGCGAGCGGGGGCAGGAGGTCCGAGGCTTCGACCTCAGGGCGCCTGCCGCATGCGAGGACGGCGTGCAGTGGGTTACGGGGGATATCCGCGATCCCGCGGCTGTGCGCCGGGCCTGTGACGGCGCGGAGGTCGTGTATCATCTGGCGGCGCTCATCCCGCAGCGCCGGGCCACTCCGGAGGTCATGCGTGCCGTCAACGTCGACGGCACGGCGCACGTGCTCGAGGCGGCAAGAGCCGTGGGCGTGCGTCGGGTCGTCTACCTCTCCAGCGTTGAGGTCTATGGCGTGCCGGCGGTCTCGCCCTGCCCGGAGGAGGCGCCTCTGGCGCCTATCGGCGAGTATGGGCGGAACAAGGTGGAGAGCGAGGGGCTGTGCCTGGAGGCGGTTCGGCAGGGGCTGGAGGTCTCGATCCTCCGGCCGACGACGATTGTCGGCCCGGGCCTCGATGAGCCCTTCTTCCTCGGCCTGCTGCGGTCGGTGCGGGATGGCAAGCCGGTCGTCATCCTGGGCCGGGGCGCGAACCGCTTCCAGCTTGTACATGGTGAGGATGTTGCCGCGGTCTGCATGGTGGCGGCGGAGCATCCCGCGGCGGTCGGCGAGGCGTTCAACGTCGGCAGCGTCGACGTGCCTTCCATCGGACGGATGGTCGAAGAGGTGCTGGCCCGGGT
>JAIMBM010000174.1 GCA_023511475.1 Anaerolineae bacterium | reverse complement strand
GGGGGTGGGGGTGGGGGGGGGGGGCGCGTGCCCCCGCCCCGAGGCATACGGCCGCACACCCGTCTCGAGGATGCTGCGGTATCGACACGCCAGAAATGTGCGCCGCAGGCCCTGCGAGCCTGCTGAACTTGGTGATGTCAGGAGGACACAGAGGCCATGCCCAAAACCCCAATCAACCGCGGGGACCGCATCCAGAACGTCGAGATCACCGAGCTGACGGAAGAGCCCTCGCCGCTCATTCCCTTGAGCCGCACCCGTCACAAACCGGAAAACCCGGCCCTCGACATCCGCGGCTACCTGATGTACGGCAGCGACGGTGAGGTCATGGGGAGGGTCGAGGAGATCCTCCTCGACGCCGGCCGCGCCAGCGAGGACCGCGGCCTCCCCCTCTACCACATGGAGTATGCCGTGGTGCGCTTTGCGCTGGCCGCCGGAACCGAGCAGTGGATTCTTGTGCCCATGGCCGTGATCAAAGAGGTGCATCCGAGCGAGCGCCGCGTCGTCGTACGCGGCCCGGCCAGGCTGGCCTGCCAGGAGATGGTATCGTTCCGCTCCCCGGACGAGCTCACCCCCGAGCACGAGCAGGAGATCTATGCCTTCTGGGAGGTACAGCCCCGCTGGCAGCGCTCGGGGCGCAGTCCACGCCGCCTGGTTGAGGAGCGCCGATAGGCGATGGTCCCGCACACAACCTGCCATGCCCCTCGCTGGCGTGCTGTCCGTCCGGTTCACTCCCCATCCGGGCCCCCGGGTGGGCGTCAGCATGCTGCGCCTGCACGATAGCCTCACCCAGAGCCTGCAGCCCCTCCCCTCGCCCGGTCGGCCGCTGCGCCTGTACGTCTGCGGCATCACACCCTACGACACCACCCACCTCGGCCACGCCTTCACCTACTGCTCCTACGACGTCCTCATCCGCTTCCTGGAGTGGCAGGGCGTGCCGGTGCGCTATGTGCAGAACGTCACCGACGTTGACAACGACATCCTCGGCGAGGCGCGGGCGCGAGGCGAGGACTGGCGGGCGCTCGGCAACCGCTGGGTGCGTCGCTTCATCGATGACATGATCGCCCTCAACGTCCGGCCACCCGATGTGTATCCCCGGGCGACGACGGCGATCCCGGAGATCATCCGTGCGGTCGAGGTGCTCCTCTCCGAAGGGCATGCCTATGCGCGCGAGGACTGGGTCTACTACCGCGCGCAGCACGCGCCCCTCGGCTGCCTCAGCCATCTGCCCCCTCAGGAATGGCTCCGTGTGGCGGCCGAGCGGGGGAACGACCCCAACGACCCGCGCAAGGAAGCGCCGCTCGACTGGGTGCTCTGGCAGGCCTCAGGCGAGGGCGAGCCGACCTGGCCGAGCCCCTGGGGGCCCGGACGCCCCGGCTGGCACATCGAGTGCTCAGCCCTGGCCAACCTCCACCTCGGCGCCTGCATTGACCTCCACGGCGGCGGCACCGACCTCAGCTTTCCCCACCACGAGGCCGAGATCGCCCAGTCCGAGGCCTACACCGGGTGCCGGCCGTTCGCCCGCCTGTGGGTGCACACGGCCATGGTGTGCCTGGACGGGGTCAAGATGAGCAAATCGCTCGGGAACCTGGTCATGGTGTCGGACCTGCTGGAGCGCTACTCCGCCGACGCCCTTCGCCTGTACCTCGGCAGCCACCACTACCGGCAGGGCTGGAGCCATGACGAAGGTCTCCTCGCCGAGAGGGCGCGGCAGGCTGCCGCCTGGCAACGGGCTGCGGCAGCCGGCGGACAAGTGCCTGCGAGCTCCGTCGAGGCCTGCGAGCGGCGCTTCCGCGCCGCCCTCGAGAACGACCTCGATACTCCCAGAGCGATCGAGGTGCTGCATTCCCTCGCAGGTCAGCTGCTCTCGGCACGCCGGTCAGGGCCGGATGGCGCGGGTGCTGCGACCCTCGTCCGTCTGGCCGGGATCCTCGGCCTTCGCCTCGGGGCACCGGGCCCCGACCCCCGCGCTATCGCCGGATGGCGCGCCCACCGGAAACAGTTCGAGTGAGGCACTCCGGGGAACACTCTTTTGGGGCGGTTTCGGGCGGTCGAGCGCGCCGCGGCGCAACACTCCTCGCGCGCTCCGCTGCGGCAACTCGGGAAAAAAGAACGAGCGCGCGGGATCTGCTGCGGTGGGGTGGGTTGGGAGCGGCGACGCGAGCTACAGTGTCGGCCGTGGTGGGTGGATCGATGCCTGGAACGATGTCGGCTGGGATGTCAGCAGCGACGGCGAGCACAATGTGAGTGCAATGTCAACTGCGATGCTCGAGTACGATGGATGCCTCGATGTGAGCCGCGATGTGCTTCGTACCGGCGCTCGTTCTCTGGTGCCACCCGGCGACGCAAGGGACGGATGAGAGCGGATCGACGGGCCAGCATGGCACCATGGTGTATCCTACACCCCTGAGATTAAAAGAGCATGAAACCGCCGCGGCCGGGCCGTTACGAAATCTTCATCCTGCCGCGCAGACCCGGCCACCCTGTGTCCGGCCCTCCTCCCCCGAGTCGGCCTGAAGGCCAGCTTGGGCGCAACGGGGGTCGGCTTACTCCCATCAGCCGCACAGATAAGCCTGCCCCCACGCTGAACTACACCCCGGTATCCGCTGCTTGTTGACTTTCTGTATTCTCTGGCCTACAATCTGCTGGTGGCGGGTGTGCCCCGCAGAGGGCGCTCATCGCCCCTGCTCTCCCGGCGCGACTCCGGTGACCATCGCCAGATGGGAGCGCGGACCTCGGCGACCGGTTGCGGCACAGATGGCCTTCGCCAACCCCGCCCGATGGGAGGACGCCATGCTGGGGAAAAGTCGGATTCTGCTGGCACTGCTCCTGTTCGCAGCTACCAGCTGCGCGAAGACGAGCGGCAAGGGCCCATCGGAGCCCTCGCCTCCGGCGGCGAAGGAAGGCACTCCCGTGGCTACCATCGAGACGCAGCTGGCCTTTGCCCAGAACCGGCGTCTGGGCCGGGGTGTGAACCTGGGCAACGCCCTCGAGGCGCCCAGCGAGGGCGCCTGGGGGGTCTACCTGCAGGAGGAGTACTTTGAGCGCATCAAGGAAGCAGGTTTCAGCTCGGTGCGCATCCCGATCCGCTGGTCCGCCCATGCTCTGGCCGAGCCACCCTACACGATCAACGACAGGTTCTTCGCCCGGGTCGACTGGGCGGTGGAGCAGGCCCTGTCCCGAGGGCTCGTAGCGGTCATCAACACCCACCACTACAACGAGCTCTGCGCCGACCCCGAGGCCCATCGGGAGCGCTTTCTGGCGCTGTGGGCGCAGATTGCGGCCCACTACCAGGACTATCCGGATGGGCTCATGTTCGAGCCTCTGAACGAGCCCACCGACCGGCTGACCGCCCCGGTGTGGAACTCGCTGCTTCAGGAAGCCATCACCACCATCCGCCAGACCAACCCAACCCGCACCCTCATCATCGGACCGGCCAACTGGAACAGCGTCGATTCGCTGGGCACTCTGCGGCTGCCGGAGGAGGATCGCAACATCATCGTCACCTTCCACTACTACAGTCCCTTCGAGTTCACCCATCAGGGGGCCGAGTGGGTGGAGGGCTCGACGCCCTGGCTGGGCACAACCTGGCCGGGCAAAGTCGGTGGCGAGAGCGATGTCATCCGCGACCTCGATCGGGCAGCGGCCTGGGCGGAGGCGCACCGGCGACCGCTCTACATGGGCGAGTTTGGGGCCTACGGCAGGGCCGACATGGACTCGCGTGTCCGCTGGACGGGCTTTGTCGCCCGGCAGGCCGAGGCTCGCGGCATGAGCTGGGCCTACTGGGAGTTCTGCTCCGGGTTTGGGGTGTACGACAGCGCGCTCAAACGTTGGAATGAGCCGCTGCTGGCCGCGCTGCTCCCCAGGGAGTGAGCGCGCGCCTTCCCTACCGGCCCTGAAGTGTCCCCGACCGTCGGCGCCGGAGAGCCTGGCCGCCCTCCCCGGCGCCGCCCCGGCTCTGCCCGCTGTGTGCCTCCTCCTCTGGCACGAAACTTGCTCCGCCGTAGCAGACACTCCGGATGTCGCGCCCCGGCCATCCGCCAGAGGACATGAGCATGCCCCAAGAGCCGGTCATTGTCCTCGACTCGGTCACCCGCCGCTTCGGGCGCACCACGGCTGTGCAGAACCTGTCGCTCTCCATCGAGGCCGGTCAGCTCATCGGCCTGGTCGGGCCGAGTGGCAGCGGGAAGACTACCACCGTGCGTATGCTCTGCGGCATCCTCCCACCTTCGGAGGGAACCATCCGCGTGTTCGGCAAGGACCCGCTCCGCTTCGACTGTGCGGACCGGGCGCGCATCGGTTACCTGCCCCAGCACTTTCTGCTTTACCCGAACCTGTCGGTTGCCGCCAACATCGGCTTCGTGGCCGGGCTATACGGCCTCGGGCTCCGCCGGCGGCACCAGCGAATCCGTGAGGTCCTCGAGCTGGTCGAGCTATGGCCCGAGCGCTCGAAGCAGGCGGCAGAGCTCTCCGGCGGCATGCAGCGCCGCCTGGCGCTCGCCGCCACCCTCCTGCACGATCCGGAGCTGCTCTTCCTGGACGAGCCCACGGTCGGACAGGACCCGATCCTCCGGCGCAAGATCTGGGAGTGGCTCCGAGCCCTCGAGCGCAAGGGCCGCACCCTGTTCGTAACCACCCACTACGTGGCCGACGCCGAGATGTGCACCAGGGTTGCGCTGATGGACCTCGGCCGCCTCATCGCCTTCGACACCCCAGAAAGGCTCCGCCGACGCGCCTTTGGCGGCGATATGATCGAGGTGATCGCGCGGCAGAACATCCACGCCTTTCTGCGCAGCCTGGAGCGCATGCGCGAGGTCCGCGCCATTGAGGTGCGCAGCCAGGACCGGCTGACCGCCATCGTGGACGACGCCGGCAAGGCGCTGCCCGATATCGCCACCGGCCTCCGCTCGGAGGGCCTCGCGCCCGACTCGCTGCGCGAGGCCCAGCCCCCTTTCGAGGATGTGTTCGAGCGGCTGATCCGCCAGCACAATCGCCTGGAGCGCCGCACGTGAAGCCCTTCTATCGCATTCTGGCATTCATCGGCAAAGAGATGCAGAGCATCTTCGTCCAGCCCCAACTGCTGCTCCTGCTGGTAGCGGGGCCGTTTGCCGTGCTCCTCGCCTTTGGCCTCGGATACCGGCCGGCCGGCCCCGAACTGGAGACGATCGTCGTCCAGCCGCCCTCCGATGAGCAGGAACAGGCGGTAGGGCACTACCTCGAGGGCGTCGGGCCGCCGCTGCACGTGGTCGAGCGAACCGACGATCTCACTGCCGCACTCGGCCGGCTGCAGGCGCGGCAGGTCGACCTTGTGGCCGTCATCCCGCCCGACGTTCACGAGACGCTGCTCGAAGGGAAGAACGCGCGGCTTGTCTTCTTCCATAACGCCATCGACCCTACGCGGATTGGCTACATCACGGCCGTCGTCGATGGTGCCACCAGCCAGATCAACCGGGCCATCGTGCGACAGGTTGTCGGCGAGCAGCAGGCCAGCGCCGCCGACTATGAGCGAGTGCTCGTGGACCTGCGGGAGGCGCTGGCCGAGATGCGCAGTGCGCTGCAGGGGAACGACCGGCAACGTGCCCGGGACCTCTCCCAGGCGGTGCGTCTGAACAGCGGCCTGGTAGCAGGCCTGTGGCTTCTCGGGGCCGACACGCTCAGCACCGACCCTCCCCCCGCGGCGGACCTGGCGCGACAGGCGCGCGAGCTGGATGCGCTGCTGGCCGACCCGGAGAGCGATGCCGGGGCGCTCGACGAGCCGCTGGCACGCATGGAGGAGGATACCGGTCGCCTGCTGGAGGCGCTGCAACGCACGCGCCGCACCCCGCCGGAGGTCTTTGTGGCGCCCCTGATCTGGGACGTTCAGGGCGTCAGCACCTACCAGCCCGGATATGTGGCCTATCACTCCCCCACGGTGCTCGCCCTCCTGATACAGCACCTTGGCATCACCCTGGCGGCGCTCTCGCTGGTCGATGAGCGCAGCGCCGGGGCCATCGAGCTTTTCCGGGCAGCACCGGTGCGGGCCCCCGAGGTCCTGGTCGGCAAGTACGCGGCGTACCTGCTCCTGATCGCCGGCACCTCCGCGGGGCTGGTAGGCCTCCTGACGATCGCGCTTCACGTGCCGCTACTCGGGGACTGGCGGTGGCTCATGGGGGTTCTCGCTGCCCTGATCGCTCACTCGCTCAGCCTGGGCTTCCTCATCTCGGCGCTGGCCAACAGCCGCAGCCAGGCTATCCAGATGTCCATGCTCGTCCTCCTCGGCTCCATCTTTTTCAGCGGCTTCTTTGTGCCGCTGCAGGACTTTGCCCTGCCGGTGCGCGTCGTGTCGTTCAGCCTTCCGGTAACCTATGGCATTGAGACTCTGCAGGAGGTCGTGCTGCGCGGCGAGCCGCCCTACCTGCCCTACGTCGCCATCATGGCCGTCTGGGCCATTGGGCTGTGGGCCCTCTCGGTTCGTCTGCTGCGTCGCCTGTTTATGGGAAGCTGACAGGTCCGGGCCGGGGGGATGACCCGGCCCCCTCCCCCGGGGGGGGGGCCCCGGGGGGGGCGGGGGGGGCGGCCCCCCGGGGGCGGGCGCCCGCCCGGCCCCCCCCCCGCGCGGGGGGGGGGGGGGGGGGCGGCGGGGCCGCCCGCGGGGCCGGCCTGGGTTCCTTCCCCGCCGGCCG
>JAIMBM010000173.1 GCA_023511475.1 Anaerolineae bacterium | reverse complement strand
CCGCGGAGGAGGACCGCTGATGGACCTGGGAATCTTCATGATGCCGCTGCACCCGCCGGAGCGCCGGCCCGCCGACACCTACCAGGAGGATGTCGAGCTGCTGCTGCTGGCCGAGCGGCTCGGCTTCACCGAGGCCTGGATCGGCGAGCACGGCACGATGCGCTGGGAGAACATCCCCGCGCCCGACCAGTTCATCGCCTACGTCGCCGCCAGGACCGAGCGCATCCGGCTCGGCACCGGCGTCGTGCTGATGGCCCAGCATCACCCGGCCAACACCGCCAACCGCCTGGCCCAGCTCGAACGACGCCGAACGGACCTCGAGCGCGAGCTCGCTGAGCAGGCGGCCGTTGTAGCCCAGGCCGAGGAGCGGCTGGCCACCGCGGCACGTGAGGTCGAGACGGCTGAGGCGGACCACTTTGCGGCGCTCGAAGCGCTCAACGCAGCAGAGCGCGAGTACCACCGCGCCGAAGACGAGCTCGCCGCGACCGCAGCACGCCTCGACCAGCTCCGCCAGGAGCGCGATTCTGCCCGAGAGGCATATCAGAGCCTCAGCACCCAGTTCGAGGTCCTGCGCCGCGCACGCAGCCAGGCCCTACACCTCCACTCAGGGAGCCAGGCCGTCATCCGTGCCGGCCTCCCGGGAGTCATTGGCACCGTCGCCAGCCTCATCACCGTCCCGCGCGAGCTCGAGGCAGCGATCGAGGCCGCCCTTGGTGCCCACCTGCAGGACGTGGTCGTACGGACGTGGGAAGATGCTGTCGCCTGTATCGAGCACCTGAAACGCACAGACTCGGGTCGCGCCACATTCCTCCCTTTGGACTACATCCGTCCTCATCAGCCCGTCACCGCCCCGGCCATGCCCGGCGTGCGCGGGATCGCCGCCCGCCTCGTAAAGTGCGAGCCCGAGCTTCGCCCCGTGTCCGACCTGCTGCTGGGCAACATCGTCATCGTCGATGACCTGGCTGCCGGGCGCAAAGCGCTTGCCGCTGAGCGCCGTCTGCGCCAGGCGGTAACGCTCGACGCCGACGTCATCGAGGCCCGAGGCGTGATGAGGGGCGGCTCCCGCCCGCGTGGGCGCAGCATCCTGTCGCAGGAGCGCGAGTGGCGCGATCTCCCTGCCCGCCTGGCCACGGCCGAGCAGGCACTGGCCGAAGCCGAGGCACGCGTGCGCGCCGAGGAGGAGAGACAGCAGGCCTGCCGCGCGCTCGTCCGCGACTGTGCCCAGCGCATGCAATCCTCGCGTGAGACGGCAAGCCAGCAGGAGCAGCGGGCCAACGTTCTCCGGCAGCGCTACGATCGCCTCCTGCAGGACCTCACCTGGCGCCGGTCTCTGGAGGAGCAGGCCCGGCGCTCTTTCGACGACCTCCAGGTCGAGGTTGCGCAGATTCACGCCGAGCTTGGTGCCCTCGAGAGCAGCCTAGCCGAGGCGAGACAGCGTATCCAGGCGCTGCGCAGCGAGGTTGAGCGCGATGATCTCGAGGCGCTGCGGCGCCAGGTGGCAGAGTGCGAGACGGCCCTCGCCATCTCCGTTCGCACGCGGCACGCTGAGGAGCAGCTCAAGGCCAGCCAGGCCGAGGCCCTCACGAGGGCGCTCGCCGAGGCGCAGGCGCGGCGATCACAGCTCGAGCGGCTCCGCGCCGAGGCTGCGAGCCTCGCCCAGGAGTCCGAGAGGCTCTCCCAGAGTCTCCAGGCAGCCGAGCAGGCGCGTCAGGCCGTAGCCGGCCCACTGGCAGAGTCCGAGAATACCCTCCAGTCCCTGGAAGAGCAGCGAGCCCGCCTCGAGGCAGAGGAGGACCGCGACCGCCAGCAGCTGCAGGCTCAGCTCTCCGAGGTGAACCGGCTGAGTTTTGAGCGGGAGCGGGCCAGCGAGGACATCGACACCCTCAAGCGCCAGATCGAGTCGGAGCTTGGACCTGTTGAGGTGCCTGACCCCGGGCAGCCGACACAGCTGCGCCTGAACCTCGGTCCTGAGGCCACCCCCCTGCCAGCTGTGACGGCCCTGCCTGAGGGCCTGTCGGCACAGGTCAGAGAGCTGCGCGCCCGTCTGCGCCGGCTGGGGCCGGTCAACCCGTCCGCGCCGTCCGAGTACGCCGAGGTTCTCCAGCGACACCGATTCCTCAGCGAGCAGATCGCCGACCTCAGTGCCGCGGCCGACTCGGCGCGGCAGATCATCGCAGACCTCAATCAGCTCATCCGCGACCGGTTCACTGAGACCTTTGGGCAGGTCGCGCGCGAGTTCTCCGCCTGTTTCACCGCGCTCTTCAACGGAGGCTCAGCCCGCCTGGTGCTCACCGATCCCGAAAACCCGGCGGAATCCGGCATAGACATCGTGGCGCGGCCGCCCGGGAAGCGCTCACAGAGCCTGGCGCTCCTCTCGGGCGGCGAGAGAGCGCTCACCGCCGTCGCGCTGCTCTTTGCGATGCTCAAGGTCAACCCGCTGCCGTTCTGCGTCCTCGATGAGGTCGACGCGACCCTCGACGAGGCGAACGTCCACCGCTTCCGACGGTTTCTGACCGATCTCGCGCAAAAGACGCAGTTCATCGTTATCACGCACAACCGCGGCACAGTCGAGAGCGCCTCGACCATCTATGGAATCTCCATGACGCGAGGAGGCGTCTCGCAGGTCCTCTCTCTGGCTCTGCCTGCAAGGGAAGAGACCGAAGGGGCGCCAGCTGAGCCGGCCGCCTGAGACGGAGGCCCCTGGCGCCGCCCGCGGGCGTCTAAGCGCTGCCGATCTGGTGGGTATCCGAGGGATTCAGTGGCGGCAATTCCTGCAGATCGCTCAGGCCAAAGTGCTGCAGAAACTCGAAGGTCGTGCCGTAGAGGATGGGCCTGCCAGGCTGCTCGAGGCGTCCCACCTCGGCAACCAGCCCCTTCGAACAGAGGGAACGGAGCACACTATCGCAGTTCACGCCGCGGATGGCCTCAATGTCAACCCGGGTCACCGGCTGGCGGTAGGCGACGATCGCCAGCACTTCGAGGGCAGCAGGCGATAGGCGGCTGGACAGATCCAGCCCCAGGAAGCGCTCCACGAAGGGCGCGATATCCGGGGCAGTCGCCACCTGAAGCCTGTTGCCCTGACGCTGCAGGCTGAGCCCGCCCTGGTCGAGCCAGGCGCGAAGGTCATCCAGTGCCTCCTCGACCTCGGTCGGCCTTGCTTCAAGCACCTGCGCGAGTTGCTCGAGAGCTACCGGGCCGTCGGCGACAAAGAGCAAGGCAGCGGCAGTGCGCCTGAGAGCTTCTTTGTCCATCGCTAATCCACTCTCCGTGGTTCACTCAGGGGCTACACCCGGGTGGGAGGCAGAGTCCATGCACCGCAGATCCTTATGCGCGCTTGCGGCAGCTTCAATCGGAGCCGTTCTCTCGCTCAGTTGCATCGTGCCCCGGCTCTCCCCCTGCGTCCTCGGTCACCGTCGCGCTTCGAGCACCGAGCCTACAGTAGCCGTCTCAGAGGAGGCCGCGCGGCGCTTTGAGGAAAAGACGCGCCAGTTCGACAAGGCCTCGTTCCGCGTTGAGCTTACCGAGCAGGAGGTCACCTCATACCTGGCCCTGAACCTTGGGGAGGAGTTGCCCCTCAGCTCGCCTGAGGTCTACTTCTACACCGACGAGATCGTGGTCGAGGGTGACGTGACGAGCCCCATCCGCGGGCATATCGTCCTGAGCGGCGGCGTTACTGTCGTCAACGGAAGGCCCCGCATCCAGTTCCGTGAGGCGAGAATCGGCCCCCTCACCGTCAGCGGCGCCGTTCTCGACTCGATGTCCGAGAGCATGACCGACTTGCTCCAGCGGGGCAGCTCCGACATCGTGATCGACGAGATCGAGCTCCTCCCGGGGCGCATTGTGATCAGCGGACGCCGTCTGAAGCCCTGAGGCCCGCACCCGTGGCCTCGCGCCGAAAGAAACAGGGCTCCGAACAGCAGCTAAGGCAGGGTGCCCGACGATGCCCTGTCGGACTCCGATTCGGGGGGCTCGATCCTGCTCGACACATCGCTCAGCGGCCCTACGGACGGCCGCGCAGGGGCTACGTCCTTGGAGTACGCGCCCTGGCGGACGTTGGCTGCGATGCGCCCAAGCCGAAGGCCCAGGCGTAGCTCGACGATCTCGCGCGCCAGTTGGAGGACCTCCTCGCTCTTGGAAGGAACATCGACGGCTGGGTCCAGCTCCAGGTCAAGAGCCACACCGACCGCCTTCCCGCTCGAGCTGACCTGAGGCCGCACCTGACGGACCCCCGCCAGCTGTGCGATGTGATACTCCAGCCCGCGCGCCACGGACTCGGTCGTCAGCTCGACCATGCCCCCGCTGGCCTGTCGCACCCTCACAGTGCGGCGCCGCGGCCGACGGAGCTCCAGCACGAGCAATGCGAGAGCCAGCACAATCAGCGCGATGCCGGCACCTTCGTACGCATAGTAGTACGTCCGGGAGAAAGCATCGAGGCCGTCGACAGCTCCCCGCAGCACCCGGATCGCGGCATCCGGCTGCACAAGAGCGAGCGCAACGGCTGCGATAAGGGCAACCAGGTAGACGATCACGAGCACCCGGTTGAGGATGTTCATGGTGACAACCTCTTCTCTGATCAGCATGGTGCGCGGATTCGCCAGGGTGTCGGCATTATACAGCAGTCGTCAGGGATGCACAACTACCTTCCGCAGGCGGGTCGTTGCCACCGCGACCAGTGCCGCCCCGGCGACGAGGCTCACGGCCAGCCCCAGTCTCCAGCTTAGCGGGTCATAGGTGAACTCGATCACATGCTCCCCGGCAGGTACACGCACGGCTCGCAGCGCGACATCGGCGCGAAGCAGAGCAACTTCGCGACCGTCGACCCGCGCCTTCCATCCCGGATAGTAGCTATCCGCCAGGACCAGATATGCCTCTGCGGCCGTGCGGACTCGCACCCGAACCAGCTCGGGTCTATACACCTCTACTGTTACGTCGTCGCCCGGCGCAGACGCCCCTTGTAGCTCCGTCCCCCCCAGGAGAATGACCTCTTCGTGGGGCGAAAAGCTGCCGTCGAGCACCAGGCGCTGCGCCTCCGCCTCGTCTCGAGCCACCCGCGCCCGATGGACCAGAAAGGCGCGTGGCCCGGCCCGCTCGTTACGGAACACGGCCACGTCCTCGCTTCGATAGACGAGCACGTGATCCCCTTGCCCCACAAGCTCAGAGAGCAGCCAGGTGCTCCCCCCAGGGCCGATGAGGCGCAGCCGCTCCAGATGCAGGAACGCGGCAGGCACGCGCGAACGTACCTCTATCCGGGCCACCTCTATGGGCCCGTCGAGATCGTGGCGCGCGAGGAATGTCAACCCCTCATGCTCGCGCGCAGGAAAGCCTGACCTTGCCGGCCAGCGCCGGACGACCCCTTCAGCGAGGCGATGTCTGATGGCCTCCTGCACGTCGTCCCGCAGATATGCCCACTCAGCCAGTTCGTGCCCGGCCCGGAGCGTCCACACCGCTTCCGTCCCATCTCCGGCGCGCAGCACCACATCGCCCACAGGCGTACCATCGGCCAGATCGGCCGAATGGCTCAGGTAACCCTCGACCTCGACAGCCAGGACTCGCACCGGCTGTATGTCAAACGTGCGGTCGGCCAGGGGGGGTGCCAGAGGATCCCTCGTGTCGTAGGCCTCCGAGGCTTCGTCCACGGGCAGCAGCTGCGGAACCAGCACGTAGCGCACGCCCAGGAGGTCTGCGAGGCGCGCGTTCATGTTGCCAAGCAACCAGCGCTGCGGACCCGGGAGCAGCGGGTAGTACCCGTTGAGGCTCTCCACGCCGTGCAGGAGCTGGATGTTTGGGTATAGCGACTCCCGCATCACCGGCAGCACCGGAACGATTTCCTCAGAGGTATAGACACGGAACGGCCCAGGCCCCGCATCCTCCCGCAGAAATGCCAGCACCTCGGGAGGGCGCTCGAGCTCAGCTCGCGGCATGACGGCGTTGTACGTCTGGTTATAGACACCGTTGAAGGCGAACAGGTCTATCACGACCAGGCCGACCGCCGCGCTCGCCCACAGGGCCCTCGCCGGCCTCAGCCGCAGGAACGCGAGCAGCAGCATGCCCGCCAACAGCCACACCAGGGGCAGGACCCGCCACGCCGCAATCAGCCGCTCCAGCGGAACACGCGAGACCCACCACGCGCCGGTACCTAAGGCCACCAGCACGGCCGCTGCCGCGCCCACTGCCCGCTGAGCGCCCGGTCCCCTCGTCCGACGCAGAAGCGATTCCATCGCGGCAGCAGCAAGCACGGCGATGCCAACATCGAGCCACAGCAGGTAGCGCGCTGGCGCGCGGAAGTAGTTGAGGACGGGCACATAGCCCAGCCACTTGTACGCCGGGTTCCAACGGCCCAGGCTGAGGAGCACTGCCACCGCAGAGGTGCACCCCCAGAAAAGGACCAGCCTGTCCCGTCGGCGGAGCGGCGCGACGACCGCCAACATCACCGGCAGGGCCCCCGCGTAACCAATCGTCTCCAGAGACGTCAACGGATACGGATTCCCACGCAGGAAGGGCCACAGCATCGTGGCAAAGTGTGCCGGGTGCAGCGAGAAGGAGGTAAAGAACTCGAGATCCACCCCGTGCTCGCGCTCAGAGAGGCGCGTCAGCTCGTACGTCGGCAGCCACTGCACGGCCGCCAGGGCCGCTCCCGCCGCCAGCGCCGCCGCAGCGCAGATCAGCCGGCCAGCTCCCTTG
>JAIMBM010000172.1 GCA_023511475.1 Anaerolineae bacterium | reverse complement strand
CCCCCCCGCCCCCCCCCCCCCCCCCCCCCCCCCCCCCCCGCCCCCCCCCCCCCCCCCCCGCCCCCGCCCCCGCCCCCCCCCAATACCGCCTCGGCAGCGAGGGCTGCCGGAATGCGAGCCCAGAGGATCACGGCGCGATCCTCACTTGACAAACAATCCCCTTTTGTGATGGAATCAGCAGGGAAGTGACGATTTTCGCAATCGTCTGCAACTCTGTCTACTGTTTTCGCACTGGGGACCGCCGGGGATGCGCCCCGGAGCCCCCACAGACCTGCCTTGCTACAAGGAGCACTCGGCCATGAAACTCAGTCGCCGGCAGTTCGTCAAGCTCTCCGGCGCCTCCCTGGGCGGCCTGCTCCTGCCCAGAGGGGCAGCCTCGGCCGCAGGCATCCAGCGGTTCCGCCTGCACAAGCCTATCGGCGAGAGGCACACGATCTGTCCCTACTGCTCGGTTGGCTGCGGCCTGCTCATCGCTACCGACGCACAGGGCCACATCCTCAACGCCGAAGGCGACCCCGACCACATCATCAACCGGGGGGCGCTCGACCCCAAGTCCATCGCTGTGCCCCAGCTCTCCAACTCGGAGCGCCGCCTGCGCAAGCCACTCTATCGGGCACCGGGCGCCAGCTCGTGGCAGGAGATGACCTGGGATGAGATCCTCCCCATGGTCGCCGACCGCATCAAGCGAACGCGCGACGCCACCTTTGAGACGACCGAGAACGGCGTCACCGTGAACCGCACGCGGGCGATCGCCTTCCTCGGCGGGGCCGCCAACAACGACGAGGATTGCTACCTCGCCAGCAAGCTCACCCGTGCCCTCGGCCTGGTGTACGTCGAACACCAGGCGCGTATATGACACTCCGCCACGGTTGCCGGTCTCGGCAACACGTATGGCCGGGGGGCCATGACCAACCACTGGGTTGACATCAAGAACGCCGACTGCATCCTGGTCATCGGCGGCAACCCCGCCGAGAACCACCCCGCCTCCATGCGCTGGGTCAACGAGGCTCGCCAGACCCGTGGAGCGAAGCTCCTTGTCGTCGACCCCCGCTTTACGCGCACGGCCGCTGTAGCCGATCTCTACTGCCCCCTCCGGCCGGGGACCGACATCGTCTTTCTCGGAGCCATGATCAGCTATGCCCTGGAGAACGGGCTCTATCATCACGACTACGTCCTCAACTACACCAACGCGAGCTTCCTGATCCATCCCGACTACAAGGGGCCCGCCGAGCTGGATGGCTACTTCTCCGGCTACGACCCTGCTAAGCGCACCTACGACCGGAGCACGTGGGCCTACCAGCTCGACGCCGAGGGGCAGCCCAAGGTAGACCCCACGCTCCAGTCGCCGCAGTGCGTCTTCCAGATCCTGAAGCGCCACTATGCGCGCTACACGCCCGAGATGGTCGAGAAAGTCTGCGGCACGCCCCGCGACCAGTTCCTGGCCATCGCCGAGGAGTTCTGCAAGACCGGCCGCCCCGGCAAGGCGGGAACCATCCTGTACGCCATGGGGCAGACGCAGCACACCGTCGGCTCGCAGAACGTGCGTGCCATGGCCATCCTCCAGCTCCTCCTCGGCAACATCGGCCTGCCCGGTGGCGGCGTGAACGCTCTCCGCGGCGAATCCAACGTGCAGGGCTCGACCGACATGGGCCTGCTCTACCACGTGCTGCCGGGCTATCTCGCGAGCCCGACCCCTTCGGCTCATGCGACCTTCACAGCCTATATCGAGACGCAGGTCAAGGCCGCAGGCAAGGGCTACTGGAAGAACACCCCCAAGTTCCTGGTAAGCCTCCTGAAGGCCTGGTGGGGCGAGGCGGCAACCTCTGAGAATGACTTCTGCTACGACTATCTGCCCAAGCGCAGCGCCGACTACTCCTGGATCTCTCTCTTCCACGCCATCGCCGATGGCACCATCAGGGGCCTGTGGATCATGGGGCAGAACCCGGCCGTCTCGGGTCCGAACGCTCGCTTCGAGCGCCAGGCCCTCGCCAGGCTCGACTGGATGATCGTCCAGGAGCTGTTCGAGACCGAGACCGCCGCGTTCTGGCAGGCCCCGGGCGTCGACCCGGCCAGCGTGCAGACCGAGGTGTTCCTGCTGCCCGCTGCCGACGCTCTGGAGAAGGCCGGCTCGATCGTAACCAGCGGCCGCCTCATCCAGTGGCGCCCGCAGGTCGCCGCGCGCCCCGGCGAGGCCCAGGAGGATATCTGGATTCTCGACCGCATCTACCGGGAGCTGAAGAAACGCTACGAGGCGGAGGGAGGGGCCCTGCCCGAGTCGATCCTCCAGCTCGCCTGGAACTATGGCGACCCGCCCAACGCGACCGCCGTGGCCAAAGAGATCAACGGCTACTGGACGCGCGATGTCAACGACGAGGCGGCTCGCGCCGCCAAGGGCGACCTGCTCTCGACCTTCGCCCAGCTCCGCGATGACGGCTCGACCTGCAGCGGCTGCTGGATCTTTGCCGGCTACTACTACCCGCGGGACGACGGCACCGGCGTGATCCTGCCCTCCTGCATGCGTCGTGGCACCAAGGACCCCGGCGGCCTCGGCATCTACCCGTACTGGGGCTGGGTCTGGCCGGTGAACCGGCACATCATCTACAACCGCTGCTCGGCAGACCCCTCCGGCAAGCCCTGGGCCGAGGACAAAGCCCTCATCTGGTGGGACGGCAGCAAGTGGACAGGCTACGACGTGCCCGACTTTGGCGTCACTACGGATCCGTCCAAGCCCGGAGGAAACGACGCCTTCATCATGAGGCCCGACCTCAAGGCAGCGCTCTTCGGCGCCCTGAACGAGGGTCCTCTGCCCGAGCACTATGAGCCGCTGGAGAGCCCCGTACGGAACGCCCTCTCCAGCGTCCAGCACAACCCTGTCGTCAAGATATGGGAGGCCGGCAGGGGCGAGCCCATTGGCGATAACATCGGCGATCCCGGCGAGTTCCCGATCGTCGCCACTACCTTCCGCGTGACCTCGCAGTGGCAGGCGGGAGCCATGTCCCGCAACCTCCCGTGGCTGTCCGAGCTACAGCCAGAGATGTTTGTGGAGATCAGCCCCGAGCTTGCGGAGGAGAAGCGCATCTCCAACGGCGACCGCGTGGTAGTACGCTCGGCACGGGGCGAGATCAGCGCGGTGGCCATCGTCACGCGTCGTTACCGCCCCCTGCGCCTGTGGGATGCCTCAGCCGGCGCCTTCCGCACGGTGCATCACATCGGCATGCCGTGGCACTATGGCTGGCTGGGCGTGGCTACCGGGGACGTGGCCAACGACATCACGCCGCACGTGGGCGACGGGAACACCATGATCCCTGAGTACAAGGCGTTCCTCGTCGACATCCGCAGGGCCTAGCCGCCGAGCACGGAGGAGAGCAACCATGAGTAAGGCAATGCTCATCGATACAACCCGCTGCACAGCCTGCCGCGGCTGCCAGGTCGCCTGCAAGCAGTGGAACGATCTGCCCGCAGAGAAAACGAGGAACCTGGGCAGCTACCAGAACCCCTACAGGCTGTCGGCCTACACATGGACGATTATCCAGATGCGCGAGGTGGAGTACGAGGGACGACTGTTCTGGTCCTTCCTGAAGCGCCAGTGCATGCACTGCCTGCACCCGGCCTGTGTCTCCGCCTGCCCGGTTGGGGCCATGCACAAGCTGCCGGATGGACCGGTGCTGTACAACGACGCGCGCTGCATCGGCTGCCGCTACTGCATGACGGCCTGCCCCTTCCGCATACCGCGCTTTGAGTGGGACAAGCCCGTGGGCTACATCCGCAAGTGCCACTTTTGCTTCGACCGCCTGGCCGAGGGCCTGATGCCCGCCTGTGTCAAGACCTGTCCGACGGGGGCGCTGCAATTCGGAGAGCGCGAGGAGATGATCGCCCTGGCCGAGCAGCGGCTCAAGGCGCAGCCGGAGAGGTACATCCAGCACGTGTACGGTAAAGAGGAGGGCGGCGGCACCAGCGTGCTCATACTCTCCGCGGTACCCTTCGCGTACCTCGGCCTGCCAACCCTCGCTGACCATCCTGTGCCTTCCGAGCAGGAGCTCGCGGTGCCGTTCGAGTACCTCGGCGTCCCCTCCCTCGGCAAGGAGCCGGTCGCCAAGCTCAACGACGATCTCGCCCGCTACGGCACGCCGGGCATTGCCATCGGCGTGGCCGCCATCCTGGCCGGCTTGCAGTGGTACAGCAAGCGGCGCGGGACGGGCCAGCACACCGGTGACGCAGCAGCCGCTGCTAAGGAGAGTGGATCATGACCACAAGGTGCGCACAGTGGGCGAGGAGCCTCCCGGTCTCCTGGACCGAAGTTGCCGTGTATCTCTTGCTGCTCGCCCTGACGGCCCTCGGGCTGGGCGTGGCCGTCGTGCGCTTTATGCGCGGCCTGGGCGCGACGACCAACCTGAGTAACGCCTACCCCTGGGGCATCTGGATCACCTTTGACGTGTTTATCGTGCCCTTCTCGGCGGGCGCCTTCACCCTGGCCGCCGTCGTCTACATCCTGAACGACGAGCGCTACCACGTGCTGGTGCCGCCGGTGGTGCTGGCAGGGCTCCTGGGCTACATCATGGTCTGTGCCGTTCTCCTGGCCGACCTCGGCCTGCCACACCGGTTCTACAACATCATCGCCTTTCTGAACCCCGAGTCCTTCATGTTCGAGATATCCTGGTGCGTGATGCTCTACACCATCGTGCTGGTGCTCGAGTTCAGTCCGGTAGTGCTGGAGAGCCTGGGCTGGGAGGGGCCGCACCGCCTGGTGCGCTCGTTCACCGTCGTCTTTGTGAGCGCAGGCATCATCCTCTCCAGCCTGCACCAGTCCTCACTGGGCTCGATGTGGCTCCTCCTCCAGGACAAGCTCCACGCCCTCTGGTGGACGCCGCTCCTGCCCTTCCTCTTCCTGCTGACGGCGATCGCTGGCGGCCTGTGCATGGCCATCCTGGTGTCGATGCTCCTGCCACGAGCCTTTGGGCGGCCGGTGCGAACACACCTGCTGGCCAATCTCGGGCGGGCCGTGGCCGGCTTCCTGGCCGCGTATGGCGTCCTCAAGCTGCTCGATCTGCTGATCGCCGGGGAGCTGGGGTTGCTCTTCACAGGAAGCACCCTGTCCTTCCTGTTCTGGGCGGAACTGCTCGTCGGCGTGGTCGGCCCCGTGGCCATCCTCAGCCAGTCGCGCCTGAGGGAAACTGAGAGGGGGCTGCTCGCAGGCGCCAGTCTCGCTACCCTGGGGCTCGCCCTCAATCGCGCCAACATCAGCATGTTCGCCATCTGGCGGCCTCGCGGCACCTTCTACAGCCCGCACTGGATGGAGGTGGCGATCCTTGTCGGAGCCGTCGCCGCCGCCGTGCTCGTCCTGGCCCTGGCAGCGCGGCTTTTGCCGGCGATGCTGGGGCCCGCAGAGGAGGAGGCCGCATGAGCGCACCGGATGCCCTTGCGACCGTGACGACCTGGCAGACGGCCCCGACCTGCGGCGGCGACGCAACGACGCTCGAACGCCTCGCGAGCCGGGTCAGGGAGCGCCCTGACCTGGCAGACGTGGCGCCCTTCTGGCTCGCCATCTACGAGGTGCTGGTCGCCGCGCGCGAGGAACTGGCCTCCTCGCGACCGAGGCTGGTGTGGGAGGTGCGCCGGGCGCGTGCGGCGAACGGGCAGCCGCAGCTCGACTTTGCGGACCTGCGGGTGACTGCCGGCCCCCTGGAGGAGCTGGTCCGCCGGCTGGAGGGGGCCTGGCGACGCTTCGACCCCGACCGGCGACCGGTGCAGGCGGACTGGCCCGCGCGCCTGCGGTCCGTGTTCGCCGATGCTACGCTGAGCTTCGGCCAGCGCCGGGACCTCGCCTTTGCCGACGCGCTGGCCCTCCTCGCTCTCGTGCCGTATCTGGAGTGGGCGGCGGCCGCGGTTGTGCCCGCCCTGCAGGAGCATCCGCCTGAGTGGGACTGCGGCTGGTGCCCGGTTTGCGGTGGATACCCGGATCTGGCGGTGCTCTCCGGAGACCCACCGCAGCGCAGCCTGATCTGCTCGCGCTGCAGCAGCGCCTGGCCGTTCCGTCGGGTCGGCTGCCCCTTCTGCCGCGATGCGGAGCAGCAGGCTTACTGCGAGGGGGAGGACAGTGCCTATCGGCTGTACCTCTGTGGGGCGTGCCGGGGGTACCTCAAGACGGTCGATGCCCGTCGGCTCGCTCCCGTAGACCCGCGCGTTGAGCGGCTCGTCACCATCGGTATGGACCTGGCCGCTCTGGAGGCGGGATATGGCCCCCAGCAGACGGGCGGAGCCTGAGTATGCCATGCCACCAGCGGCATAAGCGCCGCCTGGTAAGAGAAACGGAGGTTTCCTATGGTCACGCAACAGCTTACAGCCAACGGCAAGGCGCGGGCGGCAGGGTTTGCCTTTGCCGCCATCGGTGCCCTGTTCATCGCGAGCGGGATGGCGCTCTTCACCAGTCACCTGTCGGTCGCCGGATACGGTATCTGGGTCTTTGTCTGGGGGCTGGCCTTCCTGCTGGGCGCCGTCTCGCGGTTCGCTGAGGCAAAGGCCTGACGCAGGCCGACCCACCATACACCGCGCCCTACCCCATAGAGCAAGGGGAGCCCGCGCTGCCCCTGCACGTTGCTGCGGCTCCCCTTACCCGGCGGACGCCGCAGCGTCCGCCGGGTAAGGGGGGCCTGGGTGTCACCGCTCCTGAGCGGTGCTGCCACGCACCTCACGGGG
>JAIMBM010000171.1 GCA_023511475.1 Anaerolineae bacterium | reverse complement strand
GGCCTTCGACGCAGGGTGGGTCGGTCTCCCTTTCGGAGTACCGGGGTCAGAGGGTGCTCCTGTACTTCAACGAGGGCGTGGGCTGCGATCCCTGCTTCTCCCAGATGGTGGAGCTGGAGCGGAACGCCGACCGGCTCGCCGACGGTGCCGGGGGCACCCGGCGCAGCTCCGATGACGCCGACGATCATCGTGGTCACAGCGACGCCGCAGCCTCCCACGCAGACGCCCTTTATTGTGACGGCCACGCCCCAGCCCGCGTCACCGACGCCACGGCCCACGACGCCGGTTCCGGCAACGCCAACGACGGAGCCGACCGCGACTTCTACCACGGCACCCTGAGGTGCGGACCGACTGCGTCAGGCAATGCCCCACTCCCGGAGGTGCTGCAGGCTGAGCGCGGCACTCTCGAGGGTCGGGCGTGCGCAGCGGTCCTGCTCGACGATGTACCACTCGGTACCGCCCGCCTCACAGGCGGCAAAGATCGGCGCAAAGTCGATGATCCCCTCGCCGATCTCGGCAAAGCCGCGCTCGGGGGCGGGGGTCATGTCCTTGAGGTGCACCAGCGGGCAGCGGCCCGGATAGCGGCGGAGCCAGGCGGCCGGGTCTTCGCCGGCACGGGCGATCCAGTAGACGTCTGGCTCGCCCTTGACGAGTGCTGGGTCAGTCTCGTCGTAGAGGATTTCGAGGACGTAGCGGCCTCCGACGCGCTTGAACTCGACGTCGTGGTTGTGGTAGGCGAGCGTCAGGCCGTGCTCCCGACAGGTCCGACCGATCGCATTCAGGCGTCGCACGGTCTCATGGCAGGCGGCCTCATCGGCGCGCATCGAGTCGGGAATCCATGGGATCACCAGGTACCGGTTGCCCAGCTCGAGGTTATCCTCGATGACCCGGGGCAGGTGCTGCTCCAGTTGCTCCAGCCCGGTGTGGGCCCCCACGCAGCGCAACCCAAGATCGTCGAGCGTCTGCTTCACCTCGCGGGCGGTCAGGCTGGGGGGCACACCGGCCATCTCCACGCCGGCATAGCCGATCGCCGCAACCTTGCGGAGCGTGCCGATAAAGTCCTTAGCTGCCTCATCGCGTACGGTGTAGAGCTGCAGTGCAACCGGGATGCGTGCCATACTGGCCTCCTGTGAGAATCTCCCCTGGCGAGGACGGATGGATTGTCGGGGGTACTTTAGCACCGAAAGCACGGGACGGCAAAGATGGCAGGGCATGCGGGCGCAGTTCAGCCTGCGACCAGCTCGCACGCACTCAACCTGTGCTCGGCCACTTGCCACCGCCGGGCGCTCTGTGCTAGAGTATACCTGAGCGTACTTACGGTACCGGGGACGCCCTCCAGGCGGGCGAGGGGAGGAAGACCATGGAGGAAGGGCGCGAGTCGAGGGTGGCCTGCGAGGCGTACTGCCCGCTCTGCTGGACGACGCGGATGGCGCGCGCGGCCGCCAGGCACGTCGCAGGGGTGTTGCCCCACGAGTTCTGGGAGCATGGGGCCGCGGCGCGCCGGGAGAGCCTGCTCGCCCTGCGCAGCCTGATCGATGCGGCGCTGTCGCGCAGCGCGCCGGCACCGGCGCGGAAGGCGACGCGGATCAAGGTCGAGTAGGGTTTCCGCAACTGCGATCAGCCTCAGGTGCCTTCAGGAAGCTCCGGGTTGGCAGGTATCCAGAGGACAAAGGTGCTGCCCTCGCCGGGGGTTGAGTCGACCGCAACCCAGCCCCGGTGTGCCTCGACTGCGAGCTTGCAGAAGGCGAGCCCGAGGCCGTAGCTGCGGGGGCCGTGCGGCAGCTGCAGCCCGATAAACTTGTCGAAAATGCGGGGTTGCAGCTCGCGAGGGATGCCCGGCCCCTGGTCAGTCACCGTGATCAGGAGCCCATAGTCCTGCGCGCCAACCCGTACCCAGATCTGGCTTCCAGCCGGGCTGAACTTGATGGCGTTATCGAGCAGGCTGAGCACGGCACGGTAGAGCATGTCGCCATCGGCCACGATGGTCGGCAGGCCGGGCGCCAGCTCGACCTCCATCTGGAGCCTGTGGGCGACCAGCGCTAGCTGGACCTCCTCACGGATCTGCTGGAAGAGCTCTTCGGGGTTGACCCGCTGCAGGCGTACGATGGGCTGCCCCGCCTCGAGGTGGCTGACGTCGAGGAGCGAATCGATCAGGCGGGTGAGGCGACGGAGCGCAGCGCCAGCGGTACCCAGCGAGCGCAGCGCGCGATCGGCATCCTCGCGCTGCAGATTGCGCTCGGCGGCCTCGACACCGAGGAGCGTCGTGGCCAGGGGGCTGCGCAGATCGTGCAGAACCAGGTCAACCAGGTCGCGCCTGAGCTGCTCGGTGTGCAAGTGGAAAGAGACATCGTGCAGCGCCCACTGCACGAGCGTCTGCTCCCCTTCCTGAAGGGCTCGGACGCGGGCTTCGAAGGTCAGCTCCGGCTGGGCACGCATCGTCAGGCGAGCCTCGGCCTCGCCGAGGGCGAGGGCATCCAGCGCCTGCTGCACCGCCGGCGCCGATTCTGCGGTGACGTGCTCACTGAGGGATGAGCCGGCCAGTGGTGCTCCGCTGCGCTGCAGCAGCAGCCGGCCCCGCGCATTGACGTCGATGATCCTTCCATCTGTGGTGGTCAGGATGAGCGGGCTGGGGCACTCCTCGAAGAGGCGCTGGTAGCGCCCGCCAGGCGAAGGACCAGGCGCGTCGGCACGGATGGCGGCAAGTGCCAGAGGGCGACGCCCCGGCAGGCGCAGGGTCTCCACAACCACCGGCCGGAGCCGATCCGCCGCGTCACGCAGCAGAAAGCGGGCGCTGAGCCAGCGCGTTGGCTGACGAATCGCCCGCTGCAGCGGCAACTCCTCCTCACAGCAGGGGGTGCCGTCGGGGTTGAGCCACGGTGAGCGCTCTCCCGCTGAGCGAACGGCAGTACAGGGGGACTGGAGTAACTCTCGGGCCGCAGCGTTGGAGTTCAGGACCCTCATACCTCGCCCCGTCGGCAGGCTCTCGCCGACGAGAGTGGCCAGGGGAAGAGTCTCGACCCAATGCTGAAGTGTGGCCCGCACCGCGCGGGCGGCTGAGGCGAGGCCTCTGCGCGGCCGGCGAATCGTCCGCCTGAGGGAAGTAGCGAGGGCAGCATACTCTCCTGGGGTTGCCTGCAGCAGGTGTACGTACTCGCGGAGCGATTGCACACGCCGAAGCTCCATCCGCGTCCGGATCGCACGGTGCAACCGTGTCTGCCGCAGAGCATTGACCTCGAGGCCACCGCCGTCTGCAATCCTGGCCAGCAGTGCCGTCCACCGGCGACGCTGTCGCGCCATGGGAGCACTCCCTCCGATGGATTCTGCTCACAGCGAGAGAAGAACCCGGACCGATTCTGCAGCGAGCGGCTCGGCAGGTCAAGGCGATTGGCGGGCCAGCCCGCAACAGTACAGTATAGTCGCACCATCTATATGCTTTGCTTACATTCGCGGGAAGTGCACCCATTCCCCCGGCCGCAAGCCATTCGCAGGGTCTGTTTTCGGCTGTTCCAGCGCCTCGGGGGAAACGCCCGGCGGTCACCTGCCGGCTTCAGTCACTTCGGCACCGGTGTGGCCATCGCGCAGTGCGGCACGGAGCCTCTCCTCTACCGTAGGATCCACGAGGGCGATGATCGAGTCACCGGGCAGCAACTGCGTGTTGCCCCGAGGCACGACCACCCGTCCCCGGCGGTGTATGGAGACGATCACGCAGTCTTCCGGCAGGGGGATCTGCCGCAGCCGCTTGCGCGCCGCTGCATCTCCCGCCTGCACTGTGATCTCCAGCAACGAGGCGCCGGTTGCCGCTTCGAGCCGCAGCCGGGCGAGGTGCTGTTCGCGCTGATCCCTCTCGATCAGCGCATGGGAGTACGCCCGTACGATGTCGGCGCGTCTGAGCAGGCCCAGCACGCGGCGTGGGTTGGCACGGTCGACCACCGGGATGCGGCCGACATCAAGGGCGCCAAAGTGGCGCAGTGCCTCGTCAAGCGTCTCATCGGGGTAAGCGGTGAGGACGTCGCGGGTGCATATGTCACTGACGGTCAGCTCCATCCTGCCGGCCTCGATCGCCCGCTCGAGGTCCGCAAGGGTGACCACGCCGTACAGCTCGGAACGCTCGTCAAGCACGATCAGGCCATGATGCGCCGTCTCCTGGAAGAGCCTCGCCAGCTCCGGGAGAGGCATGTCCTTCGGGACCGTGGTCAGATCGGCGAGGGAAGTCATCGCTTCCTCGACAACGATGGCCCGCATGAGGTTCTGATCCTTGCGTGCCCGCACGTCGATGCCACGGCGTTTCAGCCCAGCCGTGTAGATGCCGTCAGGTTCGAGCCTTTCGGCGAGGAAGGTGCCGACAACGGTAGCGAACATCAGTGGCAGGATGATCCGATAGTCCCGCGTCATCTCGAAGAGGATGAGGATGGCAGTGATGGGAGCGCGCGCGGCCCCGGCAAACACTGCAGCCATGCCGACCATGGCGTAGGCGCCGCTCGGTGCGGCAACACCGGGCGCGACCGCGTTCACGAGCTGCCCGTAGGCACCACCGAGGACCGCGCCGATGCACAGCGCAGGTGCAAAGTCACCCCCCGAACCTCCGGAGCCGAGGGTAAGGGACGTGGCAAGGATCTTTGCGGGCACAAGAATGGCAAGCAGAGCCAGGCCCAACCGTCCATTGAGGGCCTCGGTGATCGTCTCGACGCCCGTGCCGAGGACCTGCGGCAACAGGCAGCCCAGAAGCCCAACCGCCAGGCCTCCCGCCGCAGGCTTGAGATACGGAGGAAGCCGCCAGGCCTCAAAGGCCTCCCCAACGCGGTGCATCGTCTTCATGAAAGCAACCGCGGCTAGGCCCCCGGCTACGCCCAGCCCGATGTAGAACACAAGCTCGACCGGGCTCTTGAGCGCGTACGGAGGCACGGTGAAGGCGGGAGAATCGCCGAGCACAACCCGGCCGATCACGCTCGCAGTCACCGCCGCAATGACGATGGAGCCAAACGCATCGATACCGAAATCGCCGAGAATGACCTCCAGCGCGAACATGGCTCCACCAATAGGAGCATTGAACGCCGCAGCGAGGCCCGCCGCCGCCCCTGAGGCGAGCAGGTGGACGATCCGCCGCTCGCTCAACCTGAAGAGTTGCCCGATGGCGGACCCAAGCGCTGAGCCGATCTGCACGATGGGCCCTTCACGGCCGGCAGATCCGCGGGAGCCGATGGTGATGGCGGAGGTCACCGCTTTGGCGAGCGCCACAACTCCCCGGATGCGCCCCCGCTGTGTCGCAATCGCCGTCAGCACCTGGGGGATGCCGTTGCCTTTCGCCTCGGGGACCAGAAAGTGCACCAGCGGGCCTACCAGCAGGCCGCCAAGCGCCGGAAGCAGGATCATGGAGGTCCTGCCCGGCAGGCCCAACCGGGGGCCAAGGGAGCCGAACAGACCCTCAGCGGAGGCGATCATGCGCACAAAGACGATGGTTCCGAGGCCGGTGCCCGCGCCCACGAGCAGCGCGAAAGCGACCGACACAACCATCTCCGAAGACCAGAACGCGCGGGGCAGAGCAGCCGCAGCCCTGTGGCCGCGACTGCGGAGCGAAGGCGCCAGCATCGACCATCTACTCCTTCAGTTGACAGTCGTTACCTCTTGGTCTACCATACCGGCAGGAGGGCCGCAGGAGAGAGCACGGTGCGCTTGTCCGGTGGGGCCAGAGCCGTCATGGAGCGGGGCCCGCGGCCGCGTCTGCGGGGCGCCGGCCCCGGCGGAGCCAGAGGAGTGGATCAGTGACGGGTGCAGACATACGCTTCAGCACACAAAAGACCTTCGACAGAGACCAACTGATCGCCCTCTACGACGACGCCGGCTGGACGGCCTATACAGACGAACCCGAGCGGCTGGTGCGGGCTGTCAGCAACTCGACCCATGTCGTCTCGGCCTGGGATGGCGAACGGCTGGTCGGCCTTGCCCGGGTGATCTCCGATGGCGAGCACATCGTCTACGCCCAGGACCTGCTCGTGCACAGCCGCTATCGGCGCCGCGGGCTCGGCAGCGCGCTCCTGCGCAAGGCGCTCGAGCCGTTCCAGCACGTGCGGCAGACCGTCCTCGTCGCCGACGACAGCCCCGAGATGCGCGCCTTCTACCAGTCGCTCGGCTTCGAGATGGCCAGTCGCTCCGGCATGATCACGTTCATGCGCTGCAAGACCCACTGACGCCCCGCCGGTCTCCGCACCACGCGGCCCATGCCCGGCATGACGCAGAACATCTATGGGTCACACTAGCCGCGCCAGGCGACCATGGCTGCCGCTGCTCTGCGGATGGCCTCCAGCTTGTACTCGCGCGAGTACCGGGTGATGCCAATCAGGTCAAAGGGGCGGGCTCCGACGTGATCCAGGAACCGCTCCAGACTCGCCAGGCAGGTCAACGTCCCGCGGCCGCTCCCCCCGGCAGCGGCCACGCAGAGCGCCCACTTGCCCCCGAGCGCACTCTCCTCGCGGTGAGTGGCTTCACAGCGCCGGAGACGGTCCAGCAACGCTTTGGCGCTTTCGCTGGGCTCGCCCCAGTAGACGGGGGTCACAAGGACGTAGGCGTCGGCGGCGCGGAAAGCGGCCTGCACGTCGGCAAAGCCGTCCCCCTTCTGGCAGCGGTGCTCGCTGCGACAGGTGCCCCAGCCGTCGTTACAGGCGTCGCAGCGCTGGATGCCCAGGTCGTTCAGGCGTAT
>JAIMBM010000170.1 GCA_023511475.1 Anaerolineae bacterium | reverse complement strand
CTCCTATTCGGCCCACGAAGAATTATGCAAGAGCTCAATAAAATGATGCCACGGACTGTCCCTGTACGCCCCTGAAGGGAGGGGGACAGGGGGAGAGGTTTCCTCGAGGCACGGGCGTTGGGGGTGATCCCAGCGGACTCCACGACATCGAGGGATGCGCCCCGACAAGGCGCAAGCCAAGGCGGCCAGGCAGCGGCAACGCCCCCATCGAACCTGGTAGTGGCACCTCTTCCGCCCCTCACCTGGGCTCGCTTCCCGCCCGACCCATGATCGGGACAGCGAAGGCCCGGTGGGAAGAGTCGGCAGCCCTGACACAAGCGCAGGGCGGATGGACAGGCACACGGGCAGACGCCGCTAGGCCCACTCCTCGGGCCCGGCGGCGAGGGTCTCGCTGTCGTCGGCGTAGACGAAGCGCAGGCACACCCGCTCACCGGCGAGGATGCGCGGCAGCCAGTAGATGGCGTCCGGCCACATCCGCTCATAGGGTACCTGGGCCACGTCGAACCACACCGGGATGATCTCGGCGCTCTCGCCGGGCTCGCCCTCCCACCGGCTCGCCAGCACCAGGTGCATGACCTGGCTCCACTCGGGCCGCCCCGGGAAGAGGAAGCGCACAGAGCCGGCAGGCCGCAGGTCCTGCGCGCTAACCATCACACCGGTCTCCTCCGCCAGCTCGCGCATAGCCGCCTCGGCGATTGTCTCTCCCGGGGCGACCTTCCCGCCGATGCCGCCGTACTTGCCGGCGCCAAACCCATGCTTCTTGAGGCCGAGGAGCACCTGCCGGGGCGGATCACCCCGCACCAGGAAGCAGAGCGTGGTCTCCTTCACAGGGCGCCCCCTACCCCCTGACCCGCGCCACGAGCACATCCCGCTGCTTAATGACCCGATCGACGCGGTGTGCCAGCGCGTTGTAGGGAGGCGCATCGAGCACTTCGAGCGAAGGGACAGCCTCCGCCACGGCCAGCATCTCAGACCGGCCCAGGCGGGTCGACTCCCAGGCCAGCGCCATCGCCCCGCCGGGTTGGAGCATTCCGGCCCAGACGGGTAGCGCCTCCTTGAGGAGCGGCACGACCTGACCCTCGTGCTGGATACCATAGGGGAGGTCGGCGACAATGAGATGCGGCTTCCCGAATCCGGCAATGAGCGCGGGCGACTCGAGCGTGTCCCCCGCGGCCATCACGCACTTCCGGATGACCTTCTTACCAATGGAAAACTGCCACCTGCGGCCCAGCTTCCGCAGCCGCTCTTCCTTCACCTTGCAGGCGATTCCCTGTTCGCGGGTATACTGTCGTAGGAAGGCCGCCGCCAGCTCGATGGCATGCGCGCTCTGCTCTACGCCCGCAACATCGGCCCCAAGGACGAGCCCGACGAAGAGCGTCGTACATCCGCCGGCGAGGGGATCGAAGAGGCGGAGTGAGGTCCACGGCTGATGCGCATACTGGCTTGAGAAGCGCGCGACATTGCACAGGAAGTGGGTAAAGAGCTCGTTGGTCTTGCCCTTGTAACGCCGCGTCATCGGCAGGTCCGGGGGCAGCACGGGCTGGAAGGGTGTCTCGAGCGGTCGCAGAAAGGGTCCCGGCTCGTCGCCGAGCCGGTCATAGTACTCGAAGAAGGCGCTCGTCATGGCCAGCATGCCCAGCTCGCGCAGCGCACGCTCGTCTGGCGCCCGGCCTAGCTCCAGCTTCAGGTAGGCCTGGCCACCGAGCTCCAGGGGATGCAACTCGAGGGTATCGTGGCCCACCGGGCTCAGCGCCACCTCCTGTGGCGCCAGAGCACTGGCGAGGGCGGCATACTGTGTGCTTCGCTGAGGGGCTATCTGGGCAACGAGAGCAGTCATCATTCGGCTCCGGAAAGATCAGCCGCCCAAGTATAAGCGGCCAGGCCAGGGTCGGCAAGCGGCGATAGGCTGCCATGAAAGCGAGTGATGCCAGGCCGTTGGCGCGGGGGCAATGCCATCTCCGCAGGAGGCGGCGCGCAAGCGCACACCTCTTTCACTGACGGGGCGACAGCCGGGGGCCGCCTGGCCGCCCTCTCCACGCACGAGGCAGATGGCTTGCCATGGGCGCCCCTACGCCGGCACGATCCCCAGGGTGACCTCTTGGCCATCGACCCGCTGGCGCTCGGTCAGGGCCTCGGCCGGCGGCGCGCCTTCGATCAGCCGGCGCGACAGCGTCTCCTGCTGGATGTAGCCCGCCCACTCCCGCAGCACATCCCGCAGCTCCCCGCTCGCCTGATAGTAGGTGACGATCGGCTCCTCGATGCGCAGGTCGGCATCCCGCCGCATGACCTGCAGCCGCCGCACTACCTCCCGTGCCAGCCCCTCGCGCCTGAGCTCCTCACCCAGCACGGTCGACACCCCGGCGAGATAGCCGCCCTCCTGCGCCACGGCATACCCCTCCCGCTCGACCGGGACCAGCTCCGCCTCATCCGGCCGCAGCTCTACTCCCTGCCCATCGACCGAGAGCATCACCGGCCGCCCGGCGCGGAGCGTCGGGACCAGCTCGGCGCTCCGCGCGCCCACCGCCTCCCGGATGCGCGGAAGAAGCGCTCCATACCGCTTCCCCAGCACTGCCGCCTTCGGCCGCACCTCATAGCGCACCAGCTCGGCCTCATCGGTCGTCACACGGACGTCCTTGACGTTCAGCTCATCCCCGATGAGGTCGCGAAGCCGCTCGACCCGCTCGCGCTCGTCGGCGCTGCGGACGCAGAGCACCGCCTCGACCAGCGGCTGCCGCACCTTCAGGCCGGCTCGTGCCCGCGCCGCATGGCCGAGGCTTGCCAGCCGCATGGCCAGGCGCATATCGGCCTCAAGCTCCCGGTCAATCACCTCCAACGCCGCCTCCGGAAAGCGCGTCAGATGGACGCTCTCCGGTGCTTGCGGATCAACAGAGCGGACCAGGTTCTGATACATCGCCTCGGCGACGAACGGGGTAAAGGGCGCCAGCAGCCCGGCCAGCGTCCTCAGGCACTCGTACAGAGTTGCGTAGGCAGCCGCCTTGTCCTCATCCCGCTCGCTCTTCCAGAAGCGGCGGCGGGAGCGGCGCACGTACCAGTTCGACAGGTCATCCACGAACGCCTCGATCCGCCGCGCGCTGCCGGTTATGTCAAAGCTCGCCAGGCCCGCGTCGACCTCGGCCACCAGCCGGTTCAGCTCCGAGAGGAGCCACCGGTCCAACACGGCCCGCCGTCCCGGCGGCACCGTCTGCTCGCCAGGCACATAGTGGTCCACGTTGGCATAGGTCACAAAGAAGGCATAGGTGTTCCAGAGCGTGAGCAGGAACTTGCGAAAGGTCTCGCCAACCAGCTCGGTCGAGAAGCGTTTGTCGGCCCAGGGTGCTCCGGCCGTGTAGAGGTACCAGCGGATGGCATCCGCCCCATAGCGCTCCAGCACTTCCCAGGGGCTGATCACATTGCCGAGGGACTTGCTCATCTTGCGTCCCTCGGCATCCAGCACCAGGCCAAGGACCAGGCAGTTCCGGTAGCACTCCCGACCGAAGAGCAGGTTCGAGATGGCATGCAGGGTGTAGAACCAGCCGCGCGTCTGATCGACCGCCTCGGAGATGAAATCCGCGGGGTACTGCGCCGCGAATAGCTCCTCATTCTCAAAGGGATAGTGCCACTGCGCGTACGGCATCGCCCCGGAGTCGAACCAGGTGTCGATGACCTCCGGTACCCGGTGCATCGTCCCGGGGCAGTGCTCGCAGGGGAAGGTTACCTCATCGATGTAGGGCCGGTGCAGGTCCAGGCCGCTCAGGTCCCGGTCCGAGCGCTCCTCGAGCTCGCGGACGCTGCCGATGCACGTCTGCGCGCCGCAGGCATCGCATTGCCAGATGGGCAGTGGCGTTCCCCAGTAGCGCTCGCGGCCCAGGGCCCAGTCGATGTTGTTGGCCAGCCAGTTGCCGAAGCGGCCATCCTTGATGTGCTCCGGGTACCAGTTGATCCGCTGGTTCGTCGCTACCATAAGGTCGCGGATGGCCGTCGTCCTCACCAGCCAGGTCGGCTTGGCGTAGTACAGCAGGGCAAAGTGACAGCGCCAGCAGAGGGGATAGGTGTGAGCATGCCTGCCCAGGTAGTAGAGCAGCCCGCGCCGTCGCAGGTCCTCCTCAATGAGCGGGTCCGCATCCTTCACAAACATCCCCGCCCACGGCCGGACCGCCTCCACGAACCGGCCGTCGAGGTCCACCGTCTGAAGGACGGGCAGGCCATATCGCCGGCCCGCCTCCAGGTCGTCGGCGCCAAAGGCCGGGGCGATGTGCACGACACCGGTGCCCTCGTCGGTGGTGACAAACTCGGCCGGGATGACGTAGGCATAGTCCCCCTCGACCGGCAGAAAGCGGTACGGCGGCTCGTAGTGCAGGCCGACCAGTTCGCGGCCATAGACCGCCTCAACAACCCGGTACTCGCCCCTCAGCGCCCGGTCCAAGAGGGCCTCGGCCAGGATGAGGCGCTCGCCATCCTGCTCGACGATGGCATAGCGCACATCGGGATGGACCGCCAGCGCCACGTTGGCCGGCAGCGTCCAGGGGGTAGTTGTCCAGACCAGGAAGGAGGTCCCGGGCCGATCGCGCACCGGGAACCGCACGTAGGCCGAGGGGTCCTCCGCCTCCTCGTAGCCCTGCGCGACCTCATGGTCGGAGAGGGCGGTGCCGCAACGGGGGCAGTAGGGCACCACCCGGTGCCCCTGGTAGAGCAGCCCCCTGTCCCACAGCTGGCGCAGGATCCACCAGACCGACTCGATGTACTCGTTGGTCATGGTGATGTAGGGGTGCTCCATGTCGATCCAGAAGCCGATTCGCTCGGTGAGGTTAGTCCACTCCTGTACATAGCGAAAGACCGACTCCCGGCATCGCTCATTGAAGCGGGCCACGCCATAGGCTTCAATCGCCTGCTTGCCCTCAAACCCCAGCTCCCGCTCGACCTCGATCTCGACGGGCAGGCCGTGGCAATCCCACCCCGCCTTGCGCAGGACTAGGCGGCCCTTCATCGTCTGGTAGCGGGGGATCAGGTCCTTGATGGCACGCGTCTCGACGTGCCCGACATGCGGGCGGCCGTTGGCCGTCGGCGGGCCCTCGTAGAACACAAAGCGTGGCGCGTCCGAGCGCTCGTGCAGGCTCTTGGCGAAAACGTCTCGCTCCCGCCAGAAGCGGAGGACCTCCTCCTCCATGCGCACCCAGTCCACCCGGCTGGAAACCGGCCTGAACACGGCCTACCTCCGGTCCAGGGGCGGAAGAGCAGCTCAAGCCAGGATGCTCCCCTCATGCACACCCGGGCGTGACCTCGCGCATCGCTGCTTTCCACCCCCTCAGTGTCCCAGGAGCTCCACGCTGCGCGCCCGCGGCACCTGCCGCAGCGTGTAGCGCCCAAAGCGCTTGAGGAGCGCCAGTGCCCGATCCCGCAGGGCGGCCATGCGCGGCTCGCGCGCCTTCCAGGCGCCCTGGAGCTGCCGGATGACGAGCTGGCTATCGCCGCGGACCTCGATCGCCTCGGCCTTGGGATCGAGGCCCTGCCGCTCCAGCCACCCGAGAGCCTCGTTGAGCCCGGCGATCAGGGCCTCATACTCCGCCTCGTTGTTCGTCATCCACGGCCCGAGGCGGAGATGCCGGAGCCGGATCACCTCGCCGTCGCGGGAGAGGTGATAGCTGCCGTACCCAGGCCCCGGGTTACCCCGGCTGCCGCCGTCAAAGTGCAGGATGAGATGTGTTGCCATGATGTCCCCTGTTTCGACTTGCCGCGACGCGGCCAAAAGCAAAGGCTCTCGCCCCCGCGGGGACGAGAGTCGCCATCCAGCTTCTGTGAAGGCCGTCGGTCGGCCGCCCATAGCCCCAGGCAGCCCTGGCGTCCAGCCACAGCAAGTTATGTCACATCCCCCTCCGGTGGTTCAACCGCTGCGTCCGGACGCAACTCCCGCGGCGTGATTATCCCATGGGGACGGGAGCCTGTCAACCTGCTTGACCGGTGAGCCCGCTTGTGGTACACTTGCGTATGGTTGCCCCTGTAGCTCAGTGGATAGAGCGGCGGCCTCCGGAGCCGTGTGCGGCAGTTCGAGTCTGCCCAGGGGTACTTTTTTATTCTCCCATTCGCCCTTCTCTCCGGCAGTTGTCCGCCCCTTGGCCTGCCCAAAGGGTGGTCGCAAGGGTGAGCAGTTGCCTGCTGTTACCACCCCGCTTGCGTTGGGGCCTACCGCCTTCTGCGAACTCCCTCATCCGGCTCTGTGCAGCGGAAGCGCTTGTGAGGGGCTCGACTTTGGCCTTTCGGAGCGCGCGCCTCGATGTCGCGGAGAGGCCACCCGGATGATGCCCAACGCTCCTCTGTTGAGGAGGGAGAAGGACATCACGGGGGTGTCTCGGGCTCGGCGCGCCGGGGCGCGAGGTGCGCCACACACCAGTTCAGGCGCCCCAGAGCAACGGATGACGGACGAGGCCCTGAAACGGCCAGACTCTCGCCCCGTTTCGGTCATTTCCCCTCCCCAACTGACCAGCTCAGCGGCCACAGGAAAGCCGTCCGGCTTGCACCTGCGCGCCGCGCATGCTAGATTACCCCTCGGAATCTGCGAAAGGAGGACGCCGATGGCTGCAGGAAGGCTTCCGCGGACGACACGACGCGAAGCTCTGGGAGTCTTGTCGGGGTTCGCGCTCTCTCTCGCCGGCTGCGCTCCCCGCCAGCCGGCGCCGACACGCACGGTCGCCGCGACCGTGG
>JAIMBM010000017.1 GCA_023511475.1 Anaerolineae bacterium | reverse complement strand
GGGCAACACAGCGCCGGGAGCCCTCCGGGCTGGCTCGAAGTGATGGCGAAGACGCCGGGCGGGGCCCATTTGCAGGGGGCGACTCCCGCTCTTGACAATCCAGGCCTTTCCTGGTAGAATAATTCCGATAGCGAGTTCGGAATTGACGGAGGAGGCCATGCGCTTCTCTAGTCGCGAGCAGTACGGGCTGCGTCTGATGGCCGAGCTGGCCTCCCACTATGGGGAAGGCTACATACCCCTCAGCGAGGTTGCTGAGGCCCAGGGAATCCCCCTGGCGACTCTGGAGCAGGTGATCGCCCCTCTGCGCCGGGCGGGACTCGTGATCAGCACCCGTGGCGCGACCGGCGGCTACACCCTGGCGAGGCCGCCTGCCGAGATGACGGTTGGGGACGTGCTGCGCGTCCTTGAGGGTGGCCTTGTGCCCATCCCTTGCCTCGACGCGGACGGAGTCCGCTGCGAGCGAGTCGAGAGTTGTGCCACGCGCCCGGTATGGGCGCTCGTGCGAGATCGTCTGGTCGAAACGCTGGATCGGCTGACACTGGAAGACGTCTGCCGGCAGAGAGTGGATGAGGAGAAGCTGTAGAGGTGTCTCTGCTCGAAACCCTTCGCGAAGACCTCGAGACTGTGTTCAGGAAGGACCCGGCCGCCCGAAGCACGGTTGAGGTTCTGCTGTGCTACCCGGGCCTGCATGCGCTCTGGATGCACCGCGTGGCGCATGCCCTGTGGCGTCGCGGGCATCGTCTGCTCGCTCGCGTGCTGTCCCACATCAACCGGTTCCTGACCGGGATCGAGATCCATCCGGGTGCCCGTATCGGGCGCCGCTTCTTCATCGACCATGGCATGGGCGTTGTCATCGGCGAGACGACCGAGATCGGCGATGATGTGCTCATCTACAAAGGAGTCGTCCTTGGCGGGACCACCTTGCAGAAGGTCAAGCGCCACCCGACCCTCGGAAACGGGGTGATTGTCGGATCCAACGCTGTGGTCCTTGGCAATATCACGATTGGGGACAACGCCAAGATCGGCTCGGGCGCAGTGGTGGTGAAGCCGGTCCCGCCCTGCGCCACGGTAGTCGGCGTTCCTGGCCGGGTCGTAGCGCCCAAGTCGCAGGCCGAGGCGCCGCGGCTGGACCTGGACCACGGGCGCCTGCCCGACCCGGTGGTTGAGGCCCTGCGCAATCTGGAGGCGCGCCTCGAGGTGCTCGAGCGTGCGGTTGCCGTGCCCGGCGGGCCGCCTCCGGCGATACTGAACAACGGCACCGAGGCCGCCGTCCAGTTGCCCACCGTCGGGCAGGTACAGGCCCCGGGTGCCGGCCAGTCTGCAACGGAGTAAGGGATGGGATGACGACCAAGCCTGTCCGCACTGTCTATCTGGATCACGCGGCCACGACCGCGGTCGACCCGCGGGTAGTGGAGGCGATGCTGCCATACTTCACCGAGAAGTATGGCAACCCCTCGAGCATCTATGCCCTTGGACGCGAGGCGGCGGCGGCCGTCGATCAGGCCCGCCGCACCGTGGCCGAGGTCCTGCACGCCCAGCCCCGGGACATTGTGTTCACGAGCAGCGGCACCGAGTCCGACAATCTGGCCATCAAGGGCTGCGCCTTTGCCCAGCGCAAGCAGGGAAAGAACCACATCATCACCTCTCCCATCGAGCACCATGCCGTCAGCCATACTGTTGAGCAGCTCGTGAAAGAGTTCGGCTTTGAGGTAACCGTGGTGCCGGTCGACCGCTACGGCGTGGTCGACCCCGATGACGTCGGGCGCGCCATCACGGAGCGCACCGCGCTGGTGACGATCATGTACGCCAACAACGAGGTCGGCACCATCGAGCCGATCCCAGAGATCGGCGCTATCACGCGCCAGAAGGGCGTCCCCTTCCATACCGACGCCGTGCAGGCAGGCGGCAGCCTCGACCTCGACGTGGAGCGGTTGGGCGTAGATTTTCTGTCGCTCTCGGCGCACAAGTTCTACGGTCCGAAGGGGGTCGGGGTCCTCTACGTCCGCCGCTTTGCGCCGCTGATGCCCATACTGACGGGCGGGGGCCACGAGCGGAACCGGCGCGCGAGCACTGAGAACGTGCCCGGCATCGTGGGGCTGGCCACGGCTTTGCGTTTCGCCCACGAGCGGCGCGAGGAGGAAAACGCTCACGTTGCCCGGCTGCGCGACCGCCTGATCCAGGGGATCCTGAGCACCATCCCGGACGTCCAGCTCACCGGGCATCCGACCAACCGGCTGCCAAACAGCGCCAGCTTTGTGTTCTATGGCATCGAGGGGGAGGCGATCCTGCTGAACCTCGACCTGCAGGGCGTTGCCGCCTCGAGCGGGTCGGCGTGTACCTCGGCCTCGCTGGAGCCGTCGCACGTCCTCCTGGCGATGCAGGTGCCGGTGGAGATCGCCCACGGCTCGCTACGGCTCACCCTGGGCAGGGAGAATGCGGATGAGGATGTAGACTATGTGGTCTCCATCCTGCCGGGGATTGTCGAGAAGCTGCGGGCCATGTCGCCGATGTATCACAAGTAGGGCGAGGGGCGGGCTGGCGCGCAGCGATGCGAAGCGCACGGCCGTCGGACGGCTGCCAGGGCGCACCTGGCAGCCGGGCCCGTGCACCCGGCTGGGGCAGTGCGCAGCAGGGAAGGGCCGGTCTCCGGGCCAGGCCCCTGGTGTGAAGCGCCGGCCTGCCTCCTACCTCTGCCAGATCAGGCTGGGGCGGACATAGAGCGAGTCGACCAGTGCGCCGTAGCCGATCCGGTTGCGTACCTCACGCTCGTCGACTACCTGGACGTCCAGGCTCCAGCAGAGCGCGTGCGCTTGCGGACAGGCAAGCCTCTGCCGCTCTTGAGCGAGGGCCGAAATCAAGAGCCCGATCAGGGACCAGAGAGCGGCGCTCTTGCGTCGGACCCGCACGATCAGGTTGATCCCACGCCCCACGGGCGCATCGTCGACAGCTGTCGCGCGCTCCGGATCATAGGCATAGACGGCCTGTACCTCGTTGTCTACCGAGCCCAGGAACATCGACACGGCGCGGGCAATGCCGTCGTGGAGTCGGCTGCAGACCGTGCAGTCGCCGGAGCGGGTCGCCTCGGCGACGGCCTCCTTGCTCGGAAGGCCGGTCTTCTCGGCGCAGAAGGCCATGGCGCTCCCGACGATCTCGGCCATGGCGATCCCCTCAGTCATCCTCGTCGACATCTCAACACCTCCTGTCGACCCCGATGGTGCCCCCGCCCGCCTGCGAGGGATAGGCCTCCTCCCACCAGGGCAGCCTTCTGTCATAGCCGATGAGCTTGAGGCCGGTGATGGCGGCGGTGTCCAGGTCCACGGCCCGCAGGTCCTCTTCGCTCAAGCCTTTGATGCTGTCGTGGCCGGAGAGCATGGTGAGCATCTTGATCTCTTCGGCCGTGGCACGGATAAAGTTGGCCAGGCGGTTGCCAGCCTCAACCGCGTCCAGCCGCGCCCTCAGCTCCGGATCCTGGGAAGTGATGCCGTAGGGGCAACGGCCGGTGTGACAGGCCATACACGCACGGCACCCCATGGCGATCTCGGCGGCGGCGCCAAAACCGACGCCGTCGGCTCCCATAGCCATGGCCTTGTAGGCGTCGAGTCCGCTGCGCATGCCGCCGAGGATGAAGAGCTTGACCTTGCGGTGCACGCCCAGGTTTTTCAGAGCCCGTACCGCTGGTGCGATGAGGGCAGCAGTCGGTATGCCTACGCCCTGGGTGACGATGGCCGGTGAGGCACCGGTGCCGCCGGCAAGGCCATCGATCGAGATGGCATCGGCACCGACCTCGACGCACGCACACACGTCTTCGTACGGCCGGCTCGGGCCCAGCTTGAAGAGGATGGGCACGTGGTACTCGGTCACGTCGCGGAGGAAGGCGACCATCCGCTTCAGGTCCTCGAGGTTCTGCACGTCGTAGTGGCGGCACGGCGATAGGGCATCGGTCCCGACCGGAACCCCGCGGACGGCGGCAATCTCGGCCGTGACCTTGGCGCCGAGCAGGTGGCCGCCCATGCCGGGCTTGGCTCCCTGGCCGATCTTGATCTCTATGGCATCGGCGGCCCGCAGGTACTCCGCCGAGACGCCCCATCGCCCGGTCGACCATTGCACGGCCAGGTAGCCGCCGGGCTCCCAGCGCTTCATCGTGCGTGCCTCGTTCTCGTATCCCTTGATCAGCCAGGTCTCATCCCTGAGGAGCCCGCCCTCGCCGGTGTTGCTGAGGATGCCGGTCTGAGCGGCGCCAATCGCCAGAGCCATGCGCGCCTCCCGGGAGAGGGCCCCGAAGGACATGGCCGGGAAGATCAGCGGGTACTTCAGACGGATGGGTTCCTCGCACGTGTCCTCGCCGATCACCAGTTCCAGGTCACACTCTTCACGGTACTTGTCCAGGGGCGGCGGCGACGCAAGCTGCGAGGGGACGACCGTGATCTGGTCAAAGAGGCTGGGCAGGCCCATGGTGCCAAAGCCCCGCAACATGTACTGGCCCGTCTGCGCCTTGTAGTGGATTTCCTCTACCTGCGGGAAGGTCCACGGCGACCGCACCAGGAACTCGGACTCGGCCGGGTTGATGCGGATGGCATCCTCCGGGCAGAACTCGGCGCAGATGCGGCATCCGACGCAGGCGTTATAGTTCTGCACCGAGACGATGCCCGCATCGTCCAGTCGAAAGACCTCGTGCGGGCAGACCCGCACGCAGGTTGCGCACTTGCCCGGCATCCTCGCGTTCAGGCAGCGGTCGCTCAGGACGGTGACGCAAAAAGTCCCATTGACCGGAGGCATCACAGGCACGCTCGTATCTCCTAGCTCTTGTAGAAGGGCCTCTGGGAGAGGCTCACGACCTTCTTGAGGGAGGGCACGTCGCCGGCGATGTCAAAGCGCCGGAACCAGGCTGTCAGTTTCTCGAGGTCCGCGGCGTCCAGCTCGGCTTGTACCGCGTTGTGGCCCAGGCTGCGCCAGGTGCCGCCGACGTAGATGGCGCCCCTGATCAGGTAGTTGGCCAGCCGAGCCCCGGCATCGCCGAGGATGACGACGTCGCCGCCCAGCATGTAGGTGGCGGCCTCGTTGCCGACGTCCCCGGCGATGAGGATGGTCGCACCCTTGTTCATGACCGCGGTGAGGGCTCCCGCACTTCCTCGAACGACGATGGTGCCGCCGTAGCAGTACTGGCCGGCGCCGTCGCCACAGCTGCCATCAATCACTACCGTGCCGCTCGTCATGTTGTCGGCCAGGTAGCGCCCGGCGTTGCCCGTAACGTGGATGTAGGCACCGTCGTTGAGGACCCCGAGGTAGTCGCCGGCGTCGCCATCGATCAGGATATCGCCTTCGGAGAGGCCGGCTGCGAGCCCGTGCAGATGCCCGGCATGCCGGATCGTCACAGGCCCCTGCGCGACCGCCCGTCTCAGCTCGGCGCTGACGGCGCGCAGGTCACGGCCCTCAGCAACCAGCTCCCGCACACGCCCCACAACCGCCATGCTCCTCCTCCTTCCGCGCTGCTTTACTCCCGCGCGGACCGTACAGCCTCGCAAAGTGCTCCTTCACCTGTGCGCGCTTGCCGGGGTCGCTCAGGGCACCCAGCATCAGCAGGTGAAGGCCGGCCAGGGCCTCTGCCTCGAGGCGCCGACCCTTGTCCGCCCGTGCCGCCTCCAACGCCTCCCGGTCTATCTCGGCACAGAGCTCTAGCAGGCCAAGCCCCCAGGCGTTGCGCAAGGCCATCTCGCCCAGAGATGTGCGGGCGATGACGGCGGCGTGTGAGGGCGGTGCCCCGATGGCACCGATGGAGAGATCCGCGGCCCCGCCGAGATAGTCCTCGCAGAAGGCGCAGCCACGCCGGGTGAAGGGTTGCACCTCGGTCAACGGTATCGACAGCTCGCCGTCGCCCCAGAGGGTGACGGTGAGGGTGCCCTCCGTGGGCGACACCGCAAGCCGCCGCACCCGCTCCCGAGGAACTCCTTTGCTGCGCTCGATGAGGTCAGAGACTAGCCCGGGCACGTACATTCCAGAGCAGAAGGCGGCCACGATCAGGCGGATGGCGTCGCGGTAAGGACGGAGCCGGGCGTTCGTTGCGTCGAGGAGACATCGGGCGCCTTGCGCCGCGCAGGGCGGGCCGACGATGGCGAGGGCCGAAAGCTGCCGCTCAAAGATCGCCTCGTTCAGGGCGGTCAGCACTGGTGCCCAGAGGTACTGCATACCCAGGCCGGTGGCGATCTCGTCGGCGGTCTAGGCCACGCGGGCTACAGGCTCGAGCTTCCAGGGGTCATAGTCCAGCAGCACGGCCCCATCGATCAGGTCACTCACGCGTGCGGCGACGACTACCGCCCTGATGACGTCGTTGGCGGTGCCGCCTGCAAGGGCTCCGATAGCACGTGCGGAGCACACTAGGCGTGGCTCGAGCTTTGGGGCACTGCCGAGGCGCGGGCAGGCCGACTCGCAGAGCTTCTCGCACACCTCGCAGGTCCTGAGCTTGAGCCGCGAGAGGCCAAGGGCTTTACGGCGCTCTTCGAGCGTGGGGTGTTGCTCGTCGCTCCACCGGAGCACGCCTTTCGCACACGCTGCCACGCAGGCACCACATCCGGCACAGCGGCCTGCCGGCCACACCTCCTGCTGCAATCTCGTCATAGCCATGCACTACACTCCTTCGGAGGCGAGGACGAGCGACGCCTCCGATGGCAGGCCGGCGCGGAGCGGGGCCGGCCCGAGGGCACACACGAGGTCCGTGAAGTCGCGGACACGCGCCACAAAGCCCTGCGCATCGTCGGGGGAGAGCCACTCCAGCCGCAGCCGGCGGGGGTCGAAGCCGGCTCCCCGGAGTTGCTGCTGCAGGGTGGAAACGCGCTCAAGGGCACGGCGGTTGCCCTGTCCGTGGTGGCATTCGCCGGGCGGGCAGGCCGCGACGAGCACGCCGTCGGCGCCGCAGTGAAAGGCCCACAGGAGGAGCATCGCGCTGACGCGGGCAGAGCAGGGGATGGCGATCAGACGAGTCTGTGGCGGGTAAGGCAGGCGCCTTGCGCCGGCAAGCTCGGCTGCGGCGTGTCCGCTCCACTCACAGCCGAGGACCAGGATTCGTGGCTCCTTGCTGGCGGTGCCCGAGGCGAGCACCGCTTCAATGGCGGCAAACAGCTCGGGGGAACTGGCGCGGTAGAGGTCGATGGCGCCGGCCGGGCAGGCAGCGGCGCAGCCGCCACACGCCTGGCAGCGCAGTGCGTCGACCCTGGCCACGCCGAGCAGGGCCTCACCCGGATGCAGCGTGATGGCTGCTGCCGGGCAATGCGTGACGCACGTCCCGCAGCCGGTGCATCGCTCCGGAGTGACCGAGGCCACAGGGGCCTGGCTGATGACTCTGCCAGCGCGCAGATGCCGCAGGGCACGGTAGGCGACGCTCAGCGCCTCCAGTTCGGCCTCACGCGGGGTCGCAGTGCCGTGAGCTGCGCCGCAGACATAGATCCCCGTCTCTGCCACGTTCTCGGGGCGCAGGCGGCGGCGCTCGGCGACAAAGAACCCGTCGGCATCCTGCCGCAGGCGGAGCAGGTAAGCGATCACGCCGGCGTCGGGCTGCGGGCTGAGTCGGTTGGCTGCGGCCGGCGCGCCGCCATCGAGCTGAGCCTCCTGGACCGGAGTGGAGCATGCTCCGGTGGCCACGATGATCGCCCCAACCTCTCGGACGAGGGCCGGGCCGCCCTTGCTACGGACGGCGAGACGGACGGCGTATCGGCCGATGCCGCCCGTGACGGCAGTCACCTCGTGCCGGGTGAGGACCTCGATGTGCTCGCAGTCACGCACGGCGGTGGCTCTTGCTGCGACCTTTTCCCCGGCGCCGCCGCCGAGGCAGGCCTGCCGCTCGACGAGCGTGACAGGCACGCCGGCCTCGGCGAGGGCGAGGGCCGCCGTCAGACCGGCGAGGCCCCCACCGATAACGAGCGCCCGCGGCACCACGTCGGCGCTGGTCGGTACGTACGGCTGCCTCGCACAGACGGCAGCGATGCCCGCACGGATGATGTCCAGCGCCTTCTCGGAGGCGGCGTAGGTATCGCTGCCGTGCACCCACGCGCAGCCCTCGCGGATATCCACCATGTGGAAGAGATTCCCGTCAAGCCCTGCTTCCCGACAGGCCGCGCGAAGCCGGGGCGCGAGCGTGCGCGGCGTGCACCCGGCCACCAACACCCTCTCCAGGTCCATGCTCGCGATGGCATTGCGGATTGCCGCCAGCCCGTCCGGCGAGCAGCCGTAGGTCAGACGCCGGACAACGGCCACGCCCGACCAGCGAGCCACCTCGTTGGCCAGGGCCTCCACGTTCAGGGGCGGGCTCAGGCGCCCGCCACAGGAACAGATAAAGACCCCGATAGGCCCGCTCATCGTGCTCCGCTCCCGGTCTGCGCCTGGACTGCCTGCTGAGACCTGCCCGTGCCGGTCGGGAGGTCGTTCCAGGCCTGGCCACAGAGCTGGCAAGCCGGCGCTTCATACTGCGATTCGCTCCGGTGCCTGGTTGTTGGTGGACCGGCGATGTCGGCGAGGGTCAGCGCTCCGGTAGGGCATACCAGCACGCAGGTGCCACAGCGGATGCAGTCATTGGAGGCGATGCGGAAAGGTGGGCTCACCCTCTTCTCGGCGCCGCGGTTCACCAGGCTGATGGCCCTCACCCCCACGATCTCGGCGCAGGCCCGCACACAGAGGCCGCAGAGGATGCAGGCGTCCTCGGGTAGCGTAAAGCGCGGCTCACCTGCTCCGAGCTGAGCGGCCAACTCGCGTATCGCCGGGACGTGACGGGCCGTAGCTAGGAGCAGCTCTGCGGTGATGCGGCGAGAGCGTTGGACGGCCGGGGTGTCGGTCAGGACCACAAGGCCATCGACACATGGGTGCGTACATGAGGCGACGAGCTGTCGGCTCTGACCCCGCACGATCTCAACCATGCAGAGCCGACAGGCCCCGTACGGTGCCAGCCCCTCGTGGAAGCACAGCGTGGGGATGTGTACCCCGTGCTCGCGGGCGACCTGCAGGATGGTGCGACCCTCGACCGTCTGTATGGGGCGGCCATTGAGGAAAACTGTGATGCTCGTGCCAGGGGTTGGCGTGCTCACTTCGCTACCCTCTATCCCGAAAGTCGCAGCGCAGGCAGCGGCGTGCCTCGCGCTGGGCCGCCTCTGCGCCCAGCGAGGCTTCGACCTCGGCAAAGCCGCGGCACCGCTCGACAGCCGGAAGCTCTTCCGCCCTGCATCGGCCGTACGGCACAGGCTCGGCCTCTGGATCAAAGGCGGCAGGCGCCGGTCTCACCGGCTCCCAGAGGCTTGCCCCATCGCCCTGAAGGTACCGGTGGATGGCTATGGCGGCCCGACGGCCGGCGGCGATGGCCTCAATCACCGTCGCGGGGCCGGTCACTGCGTCGCCGCCTGCGAACACCCCCGGGACGCTTGTCCGACCATCGGCATCGGCCTCGATCGTGCCGTCGGGGCGGCGCTCTACGCCGAGGTCGGTGAGCAGCGGGGAAAGGTCGGGTGCCTGCCCGATGGCTGCGATGACCAGGTCGGTCGCCAGAGTGAACCGCACCTCCGGATCCGGTACCGGCTGGCGCCTGCCGGTTCGATCGAAGGGACCAGGCCTCATGCGCTGGCACTCGATCCCGTGCACGATGCCGTTTCCGCCGATGATGGCAACGGGACTCGCAAGCTCCTGTATGACGACTCCCTCGGCCAACGCCGCCTCGATCTCTTCCGGCAGGGCAGGCATGTCGGCCCTGGACCTCCGGTAGAGGAGGGTCACTTCCCGCGCGCCAAGCCGCAGCGCGGTGCGGGCGGCGTCGACTGCCGCGTTGCCTCCGCCGATCACCGCTACGCGGGCGCCCGCGACCGCAGGTAGCGGCTCTCCCAGGCTGACCGCCCGCAGCAGGTCGGTCGCCGGGACCACTCCACGGAGGCCCTCGCCGGGAATGGCGAGGCGCCGGCTCTGGTGGGCGCCTGTAGCGACAAAGAGCGCCCTGTAACCCTCCTGCAGCAGGTCGGCGGGGCGGATTCCGTCGCCAATGGGCGTGTTGGTGCGGATCTCGACGCCGAGGGCGGCGATGTGCTCGATCTCCTCCCGCAGGACGGCCTTGGGCAGGCGATACTCGGGGATGCCCACGGCGAGCATGCCCCCGGCAACGGGCAGCTTTTCGAAAACCGTCGGCCGGTAACCCAGCCGGGCCAGGAAGAAGGCGCAGGTCAATCCGGCCGGCCCGGCGCCGATGATCGCCACCCTCGGCCCATCGCGCCCTGGCGCAGACGCGATCGGCCGGCGCAGGCCCTGACCCGCGACAAACCGTTTGAGTTGCCGAATGGCTACGGGCTCGTCCAGTTGCGCGCGGCGACACTTGGCCTCACAGGGGTGGTTGCATACCCGTCCGCAGACGGATGGGAAGGGGTTCGTTTCCAGCATGAGGGCCAGCGCCTCTTCGAAGCGCCCTTCGCCGACCAGCGAGACATAGCCGGGCACATCCATCTCGGCCGGGCAGGCGTTCTGACATGGAGCACGGACGAGGGCCTCGCACACCCCGGCTGGGCAGCGACGGTCTCGAATGTGGGCCTCGTACTCCGAGCGGAAGTAGCGGATGCTGGTGAGGACCGGGTTCGGCGCCGTCTGCCCGAGGCCACAGAGCGCAGAGCGCTTTATCTCTCCTCCGAGCTCCTCGAGGTACTCGATATCGCCCTCGCGGCCCCGGCCCGTGCAGATGCGTTCGAGGGTCTCGAGCATCGCGCGCGTCCCGATGCGACAGGGCAGGCACTTGCCACAGGACTCTTCCTGCGTGAACCTGAGGAAGAACCGGGCAAGGTCAACCATGCACGTATCCTCGTCGCAGACGACGAGGCCGCCGGAGCCCATGATGGCACCCAGGCTCTTGAGGGTGTCATAGTCGACCGGCACATTGAGGTGCTCGCTGGGGATGCAGCCGCCGGAGGGCACTCCCAGCTGTGCTGCTTTGAGCGCCTTGCCCCCGCGAATGCCACCCCCGATGTCAAAGATGATCTCTCCGAGTGGGGTGCCGATCGGCACCTCTACCAGGCCGGTGTTGTTGACCTTGCCGACGAGAGAGAAGATCTTGGTGCCGCCGGAGGCTTCGCTGCCGAGCCCCTTGAACCAGGCAGCACCCCGGGTCACGATGAGGGGCACGTTGGCCCATGTCTCGACGTTGTTGATGTTGGTCGGCTTGCCCCACAGCCCCGATTGGGCAGGGAAGGGCGGGCGCGGCCGGGGCTCCCCGGGGCGGCCCTCGATGGAGGCCATGAGGGCGGTCTCCTCGCCGCAGACGAAGGCACCGCCTCCCAGCCTGACCTCTATGCTAAAGCCAAAGCCGGTTCCAAGGATGTCGTCGCCGAGAAGGCCATACGCCCTTGCCTGCTCGATGGCGTGCGCGACGTGCCGGACGGCCAGGGGGTACTCGTTTCGGATGTAGACAAAGCCCCTGGAGGCGCCGATGGCGTAGGCGCCGATGATCATCCCTTCGAGCACCCGGTGCGGGTTGCCCTCCATCAGGCTGCGGTCCATATAGGCGCCTGGGTCGCCCTCGTCAGCGTTGCACACGATGTACTTGGGGTGCCCCGATGCCTCGCGACAGAGCCGCCACTTCTGTCCGGTCGGAAAGCCCGCGCCGCCCCGGCCCCGGAGCCCGGCAGCAGTCACCTCGGCGATCACCTGCTCGGGGGTCAGCTCGCAGAGAGCCCGGGCGAGGGCCGCGTAGCCACCGCGCGCGACATAGTCGAGGATGCTGGTGGGGTCGATCAGGCCGTTGAGGTCGAGGACGACCCGATGCTGCCGTCGGTAGAAGGGGACGTCGTGCTCAAATGCAACCCTGCGGCCCGAAACAGGGTCAGTGTAGAGCAACCGCTCGACCAGGCGGTTTGCGAGGAGCGTCTCGGAGACGATCTCCGGTACATCCCCTACGCGCACGCTCTGGTAGAAGACACCTTGCGGCCGCAGCACGACGACGGGGCCGCGCTCGCAAAAGCCGTGACAGCCGGTCGAGGAGAGTGTCACCTGCGCACTCAGCCCCAGGCGGGCGAGCTTTTCGGCGAAGGCGCCGGCAACCTCCTCGCTACCTTTGGCGCGGCAGCCGGTGCCCCCACAGATGGCAATCGAGGGGCGCCCGGGCTCGTGTCGGGCCGTCAGCATTTCCCGGAGGGCGGCCAGGTCCGGGGCGGAGGCAAGGCGCGTCATGGCGTGTCGCTCCCTGCCCGGCCATCGCGGTACTTGGCCAGCACCGCCCCGACCCTGGCCGGGCTCATCAGCCCATAGTGCTGGCCGTCGATGACCACGACCGGACCGAGCGCGCAGGCGCCGAGGCAGTTGACCGTCTGCAGGCTGAACTTGTTGTCCGGGGTCGTCTCTCCGGGGTGGATGCCCAGCGTCTTGACGACTGCCTCCAGCACTCTTGCCGACCCGCGCACATGGCAGGCAGTGCCCTGGCACACGGAGATGAGATGCTCACCGCGGGGCTTGAGGCTGAAAGCGTGGTAGAAGGTGGCCACGGAGTAGACCTGGCTGAGAGGCAACCCCAGCCTCTCGCTGACCAGAATCATGGCCTCCTGAGGCAGGTAACGGTAGTGGGCCTGAATCCTCTCCAGCACGGAGAGCAGAGAGACGCCGTCGTCGTGTTCGCCGATGAGTGCCGCCAGGTCAGTCGGCTCGGGCTCCATTGCCTGATCACATCCTGATGAGAACGCAAGACGACGGATGTGGCCCACAGGCGTCAGCGCCCCGGGCTAAGCCATTCCCTGCCCGGATCTGTGCCCAATGGGGCTCGGGGGCGCCTGGCCGCACAGATGCGCCGGGGATATGACGGCGCAGAGCCGGCGCCTGCGGGGTGCTCCACATCCGAACAGCCGATCCCGTGCTCAGAATAGCACGGGGCGCATGTCAGGCGAACAAAGAACGGGTGGGGGAAAATGAAAAAGGCGTGAAAACCAGGTGCAGTTGACGGCCCCGAGCACCGCCTAGGCTTCCGGGCAGGCCAGCATGTAGCCGACGCCGGGGTAGTTGATGAGATAGCGCGGGCTGGAGGGGTCGTCCTCGATCTTGCGCCTCAGGTGGCGGATGTAGGCGCGGAGGTACTCGAGGTCATCCCGATACTCGGGGCCCCAGACGGCAGTCAGCAGCTCCTGGTGCAGCACGACCTTGTTCCTGTGGATGGCGAGGTGATGGAGCACTGCGTACTCGGTGCGGGTGAGCGACACCCGTTGCCCGCGCACAGTGACGCATCGGCGGGCAAAGTCGATCTGGAGGTCGCCGCAGGTTACCACAGTCGTGAGCGCGTCCTCGGGGCGATGGGCGCGGCGCAGCACGGCCCGCACTCTGGCCACGAGCTCCTTGGCGCTGAAGGGCTTGGTCACATAGTCGTCGGCGCCTACCTCAAAACCACGCAGGAGATCCTCCTCCTGCGCCTTGGCCGTCAGCATGACGATCGGTACGCTGGAGAACGACCGGATGCGCCGGCAGACCTCATAGCCATCCATGCCCGGCTCGAGCAGAATATCCAGCAAGACCAGGTGTGGCTGCTCGAGGGCAAGCTTTTCGATGGCCTCTTCGCCGCTCGTGGCTGCGATGACCTCATAGCCGACGGCCTTGAGCACGGCGCTCACAAGGCGAACGATGCGCGGCTCGTCGTCCACAACCAGGATTCTGTCAGCCATCTTCTTGCTCAGCGTTCCTGACACCGGACGGCCCTATGGGAAGGGAGAAGTAGAAGGTGCTCCCCTGCCCAACCTGGCTCTCTGCCCAGATGCGGCCGCCGTGGCTTTCCACTATCGCCCGTGCAATCGGCAGGCCCAGCCCGGATCCGACCACACGGTGCTCCAGGCCGGTTCTGACGCGGTAGAACTTTTCAAACAGGCGGTTCAGGTGCTCAGGGGCGATCCCGACGCCCTGATCGGCCACGCTGACAACGACCTCCCTGCCCTCCACGGCCGCGCGAACGACGATGAGGCCGCCATCGGGCGAGTACTTGACGGCGTTGTCCAGGAGGTTACGCAGGACCTGCGCGATGCGGTGCCGGTCTGCCTCCACGAGAGGGAGATCGGCAGGCAGGTCCGCCAGGAAGCGGTGCTTTCGGGTGCGATGCTCGATCTCGTCGATGACGCTCCGCACCAGCCGGGGCAGGAGGACCGGCTCCGGCTGGATCCTGAGGAGGCCGGCATCGATGATGGAGGACTCGAGCAGGTCATGGATGAGGTCCTCCATGAGGTCGCACTCTTCCTCGATGATCTCGAGGAACTCGCGCTGCTGTGCAGCATCGAACGAGGCATCCTCCATGAGCAGGGCCGAGGCATAGCCCTTGATCGAGGTCAGCGGCGTGCGCATCTCGTGGGCGAGGATGGAGATGACCTCGGCCTTGAGCCGGTTCGCCTCGCTGATGGCCCGGGCATTTTCGAGCTCTGCGCGCAGGCGGTGGTTCTCGATGGCCAGGGCGATGATATCGGCCGCATGCCGGAGGAACTCCAGGTCTTGTTGGTCGAAGGTCGCCTCGCGGCGCAGGTTCTCCAGGACGAGGACGCCTACCCGGGCCCGAGCCGTGGAGAGGGGCACACACACGGCGCTGCGCGAGTGGCCCAACCCCGCGGCGGCGCGCTCAAACAGAGCGCGGTTCTCGGGAGTCATGCCCTGCATCGCTCCGGCGACCGCCTCGGGCGTGCTGTAGAGCTGGGGCTCGCCGGTGGCAAAGGCCCTGCCGCTCATCGATTCTCCGGGAGCCAGGCAGATCTGCCTTACCACGTCGGGTTCGTAGCCATAGGAGGCGCTCACGACGAGGCGATTGCTCGGGGCGTCGTAGAGGAGCAAGACGGCAGCATCCGCCGCTTCGGAGGTATGGATCAGGCTGCGCAGGAAGCCGGTGAGCATGGTGTCTGGATCGCTCTGCGCCGCCACCGTCTTGGCCATCTCGGCGATGGCCGCCAGCTTTCGGTCCCTGCCGTCCGTGGTTGTGCCCTCCTGGCCCGGGCGCATCGTCGCGCCCCACCGGTAGACCTTGTGCACAGGGAGTATACCAGAAGGTCGCCCGGGGACCAAGTGCTGGTCTGAGAAGGTGCAGTTCAGGCCTGGGGCAGTTCGCGTCCAGCCAGGCTGCTGCCGTCCCC
>JAIMBM010000169.1 GCA_023511475.1 Anaerolineae bacterium | reverse complement strand
CAAAGCCGATCCCGATGGGCAGGGCCAGCAGCAGCCTGCCTCCGTGCCATGCGCTGAACGCGAGCCTGAACAGCTACCCGGGGCCGTCAATGGCTGTGGGACGGCACGGGCCCCACGCCCGGCGGCGCGGGGATCCGCTCGCAGAGCGTCACCTTGCCGCGCCGCCAGCGCACCCATCCCAGGGTGGCCAGGCTCCCGAGGAGCATGGCGCCGACGCCGACAAGCCCGGCCTCCGGCCCGAACGCGCCGCCGGTGATGAGCTCCGGGCCCTGCTGTCTGATCGCGATAAACGAGGCACCGAGCTGCAGGCCGCTGACCGGAAAGCCAAACACGTTGCCCTGGAAAAAGTTCCAGGTCACGTGCAGGCCGATGGGAAGGGCGAGTTCCCCGGTGAGGATGTAACCCAACCCCAGAAAGAGTCCCGCGAGCACGAGGAACGCCGTGCTGCGCGCCGTCGCACTGGGGTTGGCGGCGTGGAGTGCGCCAAAGATCGCCGAGGAGAGAACCCAGGCGCCAATCAGGCCCCAGCGCCGGCCCAGCGGCCTGAAGCTGAGCCCTTCGGCCAGGTTGTGCAGCTGATAGCCCCGCGAGAGCAGCTCCTCGTAGAAACCGACAGCGATGAAGGAGAGGAGGCCCGCGGCGATCCCCCAGACGAACGGCTGGCCATCGGTCCTGGCAAAGCCGGTGACGGTGAGCCAGCCAGCCGCCCACTCCAGGAGGAAGATGCACAACATGAGGGCAGCCCCGAGGGCCAGGCCAAAGCCGAGGTCCAACCACCACTCCCGCTTCAGGTGGAAGCCAAAGTCGGCAAAGGTCCGACGGTCGAGCAGGCGGCCCGCGAGCCAGACGCTGACCAACGTTACCACCGTGGAGAGCACGCGGTCGAGGGGGCCGAGGATCCGCGACAGCGCGAGGGCATCGTTCCCGGAAGAGAGGGACCGCGTCAGGAAGAGGAGGCCACCAGCAAGCAGGCCGGAAATGAGCACTCCCAGGAAGAACAACGCAGCCTGCCCGAGGAGGCGCCACAGCGTTCTTGGGCGGCCCTGATCGCGGTTCCAGAATGGATTCTTCATGGTTTCTCCCTCATCCGGCTGCGAGCCTGGACGGGTGGCTGCGCGTACGCTCTCGCCGCTGGGGTCATACTCCCTCGAACCGCTGTTTGAGGGCCCGGTAATAGAACCAGATGCTATGCTCGGGTCCTCCCTCCAGGCGTGCCTGGACCCGCCCAATGGGGAAGAGGGCGTACCGTTGCACGCGTAGGGCGATCATGGTGTCGGCAGGATGAGGCTCTTCCTCTGCCCAGGTGCCCCGCCAGCGCCGGCGCATGACCTCGCCCACGTAGGCGCCCCAGATCCTGGACATGCTCTGAATGCAGACCTGAGGGGGCTCTCGCCCCTGCAACCGCGCGACGAGGTTCTCCGCTCTGTCTATCACGGCCTTGCCGAGCAGACGTCGCATCAACTGCCGCGAGAGGCTGCTGGAGCGCCAGCCGGCGATCCGCGAAAGCATCCACTCGACCTGCTCGAGGCTCGCCTCGCCAAAGTCCAGCTCCACACCGAACTCTTTGCGGGCCATGGCCACAGCTTCCTGGGCATAGGCATCCATCGCGGCCGCGATGGATCGGGCCTGGGAGTCTGGCATGGGCCCGGCTTCTGGAGGCGGGGCGATCGCTGCACCCGGCAAGGCGAGCACCTCCGCCACTGCACCCGGAGCCGTTGCAGCCACAGTGGACGCGGCACCCTTCTCCTCCTGCCCGGCGGCTCCGAGGTGAGGTTCCCGCCCGGCCGTGGTGGCGGGTGCTCGGGTCTTGGTTACCGCCGCGGCCACGGAAGCAGAATCGGCAGCCGCAGCTTCCTCTGAGGCGGTTGCTGCGACGGCTTCCCCGGTCGGTGCCGGCACGGATCCAGCCGGCGCGAGCGGGCTCCGGCCGAGGGGCTTCTCCGACTCGATGTCTGGCCCGAGGATGTAGCCTGCGAGGGCGTGCGCGAGCCTGCGCACGAGCCTGCCCAGGACGCGCGCTCCGGCCATGATCAGCCTGCCGAGGAGCGGCAGTACCATCTCCACCAGGAGGCGCCACAGCAGCCGCAGCAGGGCGAGGATCGCACGGGCTAGGGACCCCGCTGCCCGATGGAGGAGTGAGGGCCCGGCAGGCCGGACCTCGCCCCCCGGTTCCTTCGCGGGCTGCTCTACCGCCTCGAGCACGTGCCAGCCGGACTTGTCGACCCAGCCGAGCGCCACAAAGTCGCCCCCGTCGAAACCGACGGCGATGTACCGCTTGTCGCGGGTGCCGAGCAGAATGTCGGGCTCGATGGTCCTGCAGGCCTCTGCGACGGCCAGGCAGGCGTAACCCAGGCACAGGACGTACCAGCCCAGCGAGAACACCTGGCCCCCGGCCTTGCGCAGGGACTGGTGTATTCGCTGCAGCACGCGGGAGTCGGCACGGCGGCTGGCGGGCCAGTAGATGGGGAATCGTACCCAGCCGTGGTCCTCGAGGTCAAAGTAGTCGGAACCTGCCAGGTAGAGGAGGTCTCGCTCCTGCGGGGTGCTGCGGAGGCCGAACCAGAGGGCTTCGATCTCGGCGCCTGGCGGCTCGGAGGTGAGCACAGCGCGCAACCAGTTGGTCAGGCGGACAACGTCTTCCTCGAAGTCGAGATGCCTCAGCTCTTCCCAGATGGATGACGGGCAGTGCTCGCGGCAGTAGTCGAAGAGCTGTGCCAGGCAGGTCGTCAGGTCGCGCCTCGAAGAGACCACCGCATCAACAAAAACGGAAGGATCTGCCAGGTTGTCCTTCATGGCTTGATATCCTCCCTTGCCAGAGCTGTGGTTTGAGGCGTGGCACGATCCGCTTGTGCTGCAGCGCCGCGCAGGCGTCGCGACGGCGTCTGGCCTCGCGCTACACAGAAGCCCTGCAATGGCCCGCAGGGACAGCATACTATGGCACCAATCGAGGTTTTTCGCAAGTGCAACAGGGAGGCTGAAAGGAAGCGGGAGGCGACCTCCGAGAGTCGCCTCCCGGATCAGGCCGTAGCTCCTAAGTGGCAGGGGGCTTGCGCAGATGCTCGGGGAGCACGATGCCCCCTCCGGACGGTGAGGCCTTGGGCTGACCGGGGATCAGTATGCCGCCCGCCGTCCGCTCGACGGCCGGGGCAGTGGGAGCTTCACCCTGCACCTCCGCCCTTCGGCCCGCCTTCTCCTGCTGCCGCCTGATCGCCTCCTCCATCCGCCGGTGCGTGATCGCCTGCATCTCCTTGACGGACGGGCGAGGGTCAAAGTAACGAGCCAGCTGGGACACCCGCTCGAAGGCCTCCGACGCCTCTGGAGAAAGCAACGCGTGGTACATCAGGTAGCCGGACTCTCGCAGGAACTGCGGCCAGGTGGCCTGATAGCTCTCATCGCGGTAAGCGGCATAGGCCCGCTTCGCTGCACCTACGAGCACGGGCGCAAGGCTCGCCGGAAGCAGCACGGTGCCCGGCGACAGGCGCCCATCCTCCTGATCGCCGAAGCGGCGGCCCAGCACGAGGTCGCCCGGCATGGCGAGGCGTGCCAGGCCCGGCTCATCAAGGCGGAAGAAGCCCCCGACAAGAAGGTCTCCGACCTCGATATAACCCTCGGGGTCCACCTGCTCGACGCCATAGAGCGAAAGATAGGCTGCCTCGCGCTCGGCAAGCAGGGCGCGATGCTCGGGGCTCAGGCGCGGACCTTCCTCTGCAGCGAAGAGATCGATGATGCGCTGCCGATCCTTGCTCGTCCGATAGTCCTGAATGTACCACTCCAGGAAAGGCATCAGCATCTCGCGGCTGAGCGCGTCCGCGGCAGAGAGGTCATAGTCGCCGTTCCAGAAGAGCCCGAAGGCCGACTGCACGTCGACCGAGAAGGTCGGGCGCTGGGCGTAGGCTAGCAGCCTGGCCCAGAGCAACTCCTCGTCCCGACGGCGGCTCAGGGCGCGGACCTGCGTGGCCTGGACCTTGGGGAGGCAGCACTGCTTGTATTTGCGTCCGCTGCCACAGGGGCAGGGATCGTTGCGACCGGTTCTGGGCATGTGAGCATTCCTCTGGGAGCTGTCACTTACGGTCAAGACTCTACCATAGCCGGGGCGGTCGCGTCAAATGGGCGGTGGTGGGTGCGCCCAAGGTCGGTGAGAAGATTCGGAGCCTGGCAGCCTGCAAGGGCGCTCTGCCGGCCACCGGGCTTTTGCGCTTTGCACGAGCCCGGTGCAGGACCTCTTGTTGGGGGTCTGGCGGGCTGAGGCCCAGCGAAACACCCGGCTGCAGCCCAGGCGGTGACGCATCTTGGATGCACCCCTGGTGATTGGGCCGCGCTTCCGCCTGCGGGGGGGATTACTGCCCGAGCAGCAGGCGCAGTTGCCGGGCGGTCCCGACCGCCTGACCCTGCCAGTGGTTGTTGGCAAAGACAAAGGTTGTCTCGGCCTGGGCATCGAGGCTACGGATCTTGGGCTCCCATTCCTGTAGCTCTTCAAGTGTGTAGGTATAGTCGTAGCGCTCCCAGGCATTCTCGTGCTGCCACCACTTGCTGGCGTTTCGGCCGTGAAAGCGCACATAGGCGATCGGTGAGGTGGCGACGGCGATGGGTGGCATCAGCCCCTTGAGCCGGGGCTCGTCCACGCAGCAGAAGCCAAGCCCCAGCTCGCGGAGGAGCTCGAAGACCTCTGCCTGCAGCCAGGCGCGGTTGCGGAACTCGATCACCGTTGGCACGCCCTGCATACGGTCGTGGAAGCGCCGCAGATAGTCGCGGTTCTCGGCGGTGTGGTGGAAGGAGTAGGGGAACTGGGCGAGGACGCAGCCGAGCTTCCGTTGCTCGATGAGAGGGGTTACCCCGGTCACAAAGGTGCGGAAGGCCTCCTCCGGGTCCTCGCGGCCATGGGTGAGCTCCTGGCTGGCCTTGACCGTGAAGACAAAGCCCTCCGGCACTTTTGCCGCCATGGCGGCGAGGGTGCGAGCGTCTGGAAGTCTGTAGTAGGTAAAGTTGATCTCGCAGGTCTGAAACTCGCGGGCATAGAAGGCGAGCCACTCCCGCTTTGGCAGGCCCAGGGGATACACCGGGCCGACCCAGTCGTCGTAGCTGTAGCCGCTGGTGCCGATGTAGATCATGCCCCCTCCTCGTCGGTCAGGTCGCCGTGCGCCGGTGAGAGGACCTCGCGAGGACGCCCCCCTCCCGGGTCCGCGCCGACGATGCCACGGGCCTCAAGCTCTTCGATAAGGCGGGCTGCACGGGGGTAGCCGATGCGCAGGCGGCGCTGCAGGAGAGAGGCGGAGAGCTGCCGGTGCTCGCGAGCCAGCGCCAGCGCCTGCTCGACGAGGACGTCGCTATCTTCTGCATCCCCGGCGAGGCCTTCCCATGGGGCGAGCTCGGGCTCCCCATCCTGGGTCGGCTCGACGCTCTGTCGCCAGTGATCGGCGATGGCTGCAAGCTCGGCATCTGAGGTAAAGCATCCCTGTAGCCGGAGCAGGTGGCTGGCGTCAGGTGCCATGTATAGCATGTCGCCTCGGCCGAGCAACTGCTCCGCTCCAGCCGAATCGAGGATGACCCGTGAGTCGACCTGGCTGGACACGGCAAAGGCGATGCGGGCGGGAAAGTTGGCCTTGATCAGCCCGGTGACGACGTCGACAGACGGCCGCTGGGTCGCAACGACCAGATGGATGCCGGTTGCCCGGCCCATCTGGGCCAGACGGCATATCGAGCGCTCCACCTCATCTGGCGCTGCCAGCATGAGGTCGGCCAGCTCGTCAATGCACAGCACGATGTAGGGCAGCCGCTCGGACTGCCGCCGCCCGGCGACCGCGTTGAGCCCTTCGATGTGCCGCACCCTGTGGGCGGCAAAGAGGCTGTACCGCCGGTCCATCTCCTGGCAGAGCCAGCGCAGGGCCGCGACGACCTGTGGTACCTCAACAATCACCGGTCCTGCGAGATGCGGCATGCCACTGAAGAGGCTCATCTCGACCCGCTTGGGGTCGACCAGGACCAGGTTCAGCGTTTCGGGCGTGTTCTCGAGCAGCAGGCAGGCGATCAGCGAGTGCAGACAGACGCTCTTACCTGTGCCGGTTGCGCCGGCGATGAGCAGGTGCGGCATCGCGGCAAGGTCAGCGGCCACAGGGTTTCCGGAGACGTCCTGCCCAAGCGCCACACGCAGCGGCGAGCGGATTCTCTGATAGGCTTCGGACTCGATCACCGAGCGCAGGTTCACGAGCGTCGACTGGCGGTTGGGGACCTCGATGCCGACCAGCGATCGCCCGGGCACTGGGGCCTCTATTCGCACGGCCGGAACCGCCAGTGCCAGCGCCAGGTCGCTGGCGAGGGCAGCGATGCGGCCGACGCGCACTTTGCGGCGTATGGTCGCGCCGCTGGCCATCTTGCGCTCCATAAAGCCCGGCTCTACTCCGTACTGGGTGACGGTCGGGCCGCGCCGCACGTCCACAACCCGGGCTGGCACCCCGAACTGGGCGAGCGTCTCCTCCAGCACCTGCGCCTGGAACCGAATCTCGGCCTCGGCATCCGGGAGGGGGGAGGCAGGCGCAAGGAGATCGAGCGATGGCAGACGCGCGCTGCGGACCAGGCGCCGCGGGGCCCGGGGGCGCGGCTCGGGGCGGGAATGTGCGGCTGCAGGCTGCGAAGGCCGGGGGCGTGCGGGCGCCGCCGGCTCTGGCCGTGCTGTCGGGGCTGCCGGAGGCTGCATCGGAGGAGATGGGGCAGAGGGTGGCC
>JAIMBM010000168.1 GCA_023511475.1 Anaerolineae bacterium | reverse complement strand
CCCCGGAAAAACGGGCCCCCCCCCCCCCGGGCGCCCGGGGGCCGCCTGGGGGGAGGGGGCATCGGGGGTGGCCGTTCCGACAGCAACACAGATCAGCCTGTCTCCAGGACGATCCACACCCGAACATGTACCAATGCTTCCCTCAACGGCGCAGTTGTGCTATACTGCGCACACTGCGCCAGGCGCGCAAGCACTGCTGGAGTTGACGAGGTATGCCCAGAAGCAAGAGCTCGCGAAGCAGGAAGCGAACGGCAGCGCGAGGGCCGCTGATCCGGCTCTCCGGCGCCGCCAGGCTCCAGCTCGGCGGCGCGGCGCTCCTCATGCTATCCCTCGTCACCCTGCTGAGTCTGCTCTCGCTCAGCCACGGCCGGCTGACCGCGGCGTGGCTGAGTCTCCTCGCGCAGGCTTTCGGCTGGGGGCGGCTGGTCATCCCCTTTGGGCTGGGGATCGCCGGCATTCTGCTCTTCATGGCTGGGGCCGGGCACACTGTGGCGCTTCCCTGGCGCCGCGTGATCGGGCTGGTCCTTCTCTTTCTGAGCACAGAGGGCCTGATTCACAGCATCGGCTATGCGCCTGGCATCGAGTCGCTGGACGCTGCCAGAAGGGGTGTGGGCGCGGGCTTCCTGGGCTATGGCATTCAGCAGCTCCTGTGGATTGCAGTAGGCGACCTGGGCGGAGTGCTCCTGCTGGTGGTAGCCCTGGTCGGGGCCGTGCTTCTGGTCATCGACCGACGGCCGACCGACCTGGTGGCGCTGGCAGTTCGCGCCTGGAACGGGGCTACGGCCTGGTATCGCCTGCGGCGCGTGCCCGTCGGCGGTGGGTTGCCGGCGCCGGTACGCGAGCCGGCGGGGCCCGTCCTCGAGCGCCTGAGCGAGCCGGTGCTCCGGCCGCGGCCGGCTCCGCCCCCGCCACCGGCGGAGCGGCCACCGGCTGTGTCGGGGTCCGAATCGAGAGCTGACACACAGACGAGGGTGATCGGCGCAGCCCACGAGTGGCGGCTGCCGGCCATCGAGGAGATTCTGGAGCCGGGTACCGAGCAGGAGCTGAGCGAGGCAGAGATCCGCACCAAGGTGCGGATCATCGAGGAGACTCTGCAGAGCTTTGGCGTGCCCGCGCGGGTGGTCGAGGTGAACCAGGGCCCGGCGGTGACCCAGTTCGGCGTAGAGCCCGGCTATATCGAGCGCCGCGATCAAAACGGCCGGCTGCGCCGGTTCAAGGTCAAGGTCAGCAAGATCGAGTCCCTGGCCAATGACCTGGCCCTGGCCCTGGCCGCCACCTCCCTGCGCATCGAGGCGCCGGTGCCAGGCCGGCCGATGCTGGGGATCGAGATTCCCAATGCTCGCATGGCCAACGTCACCCTCCGCAGCGTCATGGAGTCGGAGGTCTTCCGCCGGGTCAACTCGCGGCTGCGCCTTGCCCTCGGGCTGGACGTATCCGGCCAGCCGGTCGTGGCGGACCTCGCCACCATGCCACACCTCCTGATTGCCGGTGCAACCGGCTCGGGCAAGAGCGTCTGCATCAATGCCATCATCGCCTGCCTGCTGTGCGGCAATACCCCAGACGACCTCCGTCTCATCCTCATCGACCCGAAGCGGGTCGAGCTGACGGGCTTTAACGGCGTTCCGCACCTGCTGACTCCGGTCGTCGTCGACATTGACCGCGTCGTCGGCACGCTCAAGTGGGTCACCCGGGAGATGGACCGGCGCTACGGCATCTTTGCCCAGGTCGGAGTGCGCAACATCGAGGGCTACAACGCCTCGGCGCCGAACCGCGGCGACCCCCTGTTCCCCTATATTGTGGTCATCATCGACGAGCTGGCCGACCTGATGATGGTTGCGCCCGATGAGGTCGAGCGCGCCATCTGTCGTATCGCGCAGATGGCGCGGGCCACCGGAATCCACCTGGTCATCGCCACGCAACGACCCTCGGTCGACGTCGTCACCGGCCTGATCAAGGCCAACTTTCCGGCGCGCATCAGCTTTGCCGTCTCCACTCAGGTCGACTCCCGCGTCATCCTCGATGCCCCGGGCGCCGAGCAGCTCCTCGGCCGCGGCGATATGCTCTTCATGCCGCCGGACGCCGCCAAGCTGACCCGCGTGCAGGGCAGCTATGTGTCGGAGGCCGAGCTGTCGCGGCTGGTGAACTACTGGAAGGGTCTGAACAACTCCCTCGCCGCAGGTGACCTGCAGGGCGCGCCCGATTCCCTCCTGGTGCAAAAGCCCCTGTGGCAGGAGATTGCCGAGGAGGAGGACGAGGACGATGGCGACCCCCTGCTGGATGAGGCTATCGCTGTCGTGCGCGCCCAGAACCGGGCCTCCGTGTCGCTCCTCCAGCGCAAGCTGCGGATCGGCTATGCGCGGGCTGCCCGCTTGATGGACCTGCTGGAGGAGCAGGGCATCGTGGGCCCGCCGGAAGGACCCAACCACAGCCGCCCGGTGCTGGCCTTCGAGGACGAGGAAGAGGCTACGGAAGAGGAGTACGACTACGAGGAGGACGGCCAGTAGCCCGGCGGCCGCGTAGCCGAGGCTATGGCAATCTCTTCAGGCCTTCGAGCAGGATCGAGGCGACGGCGTGCGGGCTGCGCCGGATACGGGCGGCATCTTCCCCTGCCGCACATCCCCCGAGATACACCCCGAGGATCACCGCCGTAGCGAGCCTGGGATCGATGGTGCGAAAGTCCTGCCCGAGGCATCCGGCGTGCACAATCTCCTGCTCGATGTAGGCGCGGAGGGGCTCGTAGGCGTGCTGCACAACCTCCCGCACCTGCGGCTCGGCGGCCTGCATGGCCGACGCGACGATCCGGACGGCGTTGGGGAACCCTTCGGCAAAGGCAAAGCCGGCCGCAAACAGCCGCTCGAGGCGGGAGGGCGGGTCAGCCGCGCCGGCCGTGCCCTGCAGGACGAGCTCGCAGTGCCGCCTGGCAATATCGTCGACGACCGCCGCAAAGAGGGCCTGCTTGGAGGGGAAATAGTTGTAGATGGTCCCCTGCGCGTACCCCGCTGCCCGCGAGATACGGTTGATGTTGGCGCCAGGGTAGCCCTGTGTCGCGAACTCGTCGACCGCCGCCGCGAGCAGCCGGCGGCGAACCTCCTCCTTGATCTGCTCGCCCTCAGTCCGTTTGTAGCGGGGCATGGGACCTCCTGATGGCAACGACGCGGCCTGATATCCGCAGCGCGGGTGGAGCGGCGAGACGTTCCACACAGTGGGTCGCGGCGCGGAGCCGATTCCTTCTGTGGCGCCCACGTTCGGTCTTGACCGATGGCCGGTCGTCGCTAGAATACGGGGCGCCCTGTCGCATCGGGCCACACGCTCTCACCCATCTCTCTGACCCGAGGAATGGAGGCTGCTGGCAAGCCATGGTCGAGCCATCTGGTGTGCAACCGGTACCCCCGCCGCTGATGACCTCCGAGCCCGGCTCCTTCGCCGAGGCCACGATCATCCGGCGCAAACCGCAGATCATCGAGGACGTTATCCGCGACAACGACTACCCTCCGGAGATCGTCGATGCGCTGCGCGCCCTGGAGGAGGAGATCCTGAGCGGCGACATCCAGCCGCTCGCCGAGCCAGCGCCCGACCGTGCGGAGTGGGATGCCCAGTGGTGCCGCTACGTGGGCCTGACCTGGCGCAACGTGCCCTGGTACTTTGCCGAGGCCTTCTTTTACCGACGCCTGCTGGAAGCCGTCCGATACTTCCAGCCGGGCATCTGGCAGGGGCACGACCCCTTTGCAGCCCAGAAGCGCCGGCAGATCGAGGGCCCAGGCGGCGCCGTGACCCTCGCCGCCGAGCTCATTCCCCTCCTGCCGAAAAACCCCGCCGAGGTGGCGCGGGCGCTCATCTACGCCAGCCTCTGGGGCAACCGGGTCGACCTCTCCAACCGCGACGTCCTGGCCGGGGCAGCCCTGCAGGCGGGGCACCCCGAGGATGTGCTGATTGACGACTCGGCCGGGGTCGTCGAGTTCCTGCGGCGCGAGCCCTACGACCGCATTGACTTTGTCAACGACAACGCCGGCCCGGAGGCGGCCTTCGACCTCCTCCTGGCCGACCTTATCCTCGAGCAGGGATGGGCCCGGCAGGTGCGCATGCACCTCAAGGCTTACCCCTTCTTCGTCTCCGACGCCATGGCCAAGGACGTCCGCGAGCTCATCACGCGGCTCGAAGGCGCTGCCCAGACTCAAGACGCTGCGGACCGCCTCGCCGGCTGGCTGCAATCGGGCATCCTGGAGCTGCGCGACCATCCCTTCTGGACGAGCGCCTACACCTTCGACGAGATGCCCGCCGACCTGCGCCGCGAGATCGGCACCGCTGACCTGGTCATCCTCAAGGGCGACGCCAACTACCGCCGGCTGCTCGGCGATCGGCACTGGCCCCTCACCGCCAGCCTGGAAGAGATCACCGCCTACTTCCCGGCGCCCTACGCCGTCCTGCGCACCCTGAAAGCCGAGATCCTCGTCGGCCTGTCGGAGAGCCAGGTTCAGCTGCTCAGGAGCGCGGAGGCGGACTGGCTCATCAACGGCCGTCGGGGCATCATCCAGCTCGTGGTGCCGCCTCCGCGCTGACCGGCCCCCTGCTTCAGGCGACAGGCTGCGGCATCGGCAGGGTGTCGATCACCTCACGCACTGCTCGCGCGCTGGCCTGGAAGCGCGCCTCTTCCTCTGGGCTCATGGGCACGCAGAGCTTGCGCTCAATCCCCTGCCGCCCGATGACCATTGGCACACTGATGCAGACGTCCGACACGCCGTGACAATCCTCGAGCAGGCCGGAGACGGTGAGGATGGTGTGCTGGTCGCGGAGGATGCTCTCGACGATCCGCTCCATCCCGGAGGCGATGGCGTAGTAGGTGGCGCCTTTGAGCTCGATGATGTGGTAGGCAGCGTCCCGTACCTGGGCAAAGATCTGCTCACGCTCGCCATCGAGGCAGGGCGCACCGGTCACCGCACAGTACTCGTCGATGCTCATGCCGGCGATGGTGGCCGAGCTCCACAAGGGCACCTCGGTATCTCCATGCTCGCCCACGATATAGGCATGCACGCTGCGCGGGTCCACGCCAAAGCGGGCACCGAGGACGTAGCGCAGTCGCGCCGTATCCAGGATGGTTCCGGCACCGATGACCTGGTTGGGCGGCAGGCCCGAGAGGCGCCAGGTGTAGTAGGTGAGCGAATCGACGGGGTTCGTGGCGATGAGCAGGATCGCTTCCGGCGCGTAGCGGACGACCTGGGGGATGATCTCGTCAAACACCCGGGCGTTGCGCTGCGCCAGCTCGGGGCGAGTCTCGCCCGGCCTCTGTGCAGCGCCGGCGGCAATGGCCACAACCGTTGCGCCCACACAGTCGGGATAGTCCCCCGCACGGATGTTGATCGGCCGGTGGAAGGGCATGGCGTGGCTGAGGTCCATCGCCTCGCCGGCGGCGCGTGCCCGGTTGACGTCGATGAGGATGATCTCTGGGGTCAGGCCGCTCCAGAGCAGGGCATAGCCAAAAGTCGCACCGACCATGCCTGTGCCCACGATCACCACTTTGGGCCGCTGGGCAGTAAGCACAGCCAACCTCCTGGCGATCGGCCATCGGCCCATTGCGGCCGATAGCCGAGAGCTATTTCGCAAGCACCTGCGCCAGTTCGTAGAGCCGGAGGTCCAGAGGCTTGGAGCCGTGCACGACCTCCTCCAGTGGCACCGTCCTGACGTTGCCCTCCTGGATAACCACCACCACGCCGGTCTCGCCTCGGATCAGGGCCTCAACGGCCTGTGCCCCGAAGCGGGTCGCCAGCAGCCGGTCGAAGGCACCGGGGGCCCCGCCCCGCTGCACATGCCCGAGGGTCGTTACGCGCAGCTCAAAGCCGAGCCTCTCCCCGTGCTCACGAAAGTACTGGGCGATGGCCTCGGCATTGTACTGGGCTCCCTCGGCGACAACGGCGATGGCATGCTCCTTGCCGCGGTCATAGGCCTCTCGCAGGCCGCGGGCGATCTCCTCGGGCTCCATGGGGACCTCAGGGATGATGATCAGCTCCGCCCCCCCGGCGAGGCCCGCGGCCAGCGCCAGGTAGCCCTGTTTGCGGCCCATGACCTCTACCAGGAACGCCCGCTGGTGCGAGCTCGCCGTCACCCGAAGCCGGTCGATGGCCTCCAGGGCCACATTCACGGCAGTATCGACGCCGATGGAGGTGTCGGTGCATGGGAGATCGTTATCGATGGTCGAGGCGATCCCCACCACCGGAAACCCCTCGCGATGCAGCGAGTAGGCCCCTGCCTGCGACCCGTTGCCGCCGATGATCACCAACGCTTCGATACCCCGGCTGGCCAGGTTCGCTATGGCCTTGCTGCGGCCCGGGACCGTTTTGAACTCTTCGCTCCGCGCGCTGCCCAGGAAGGTGCCGCCCAATTGCATGATCCCGCCCACGCTGCGGGCGGTCAGAGGCTCGATCTCGTCGGCGATCAGCCCGGCGTAGCCGTGGCGTACCCCAAAGACCTCCAGCCCATTGTGTATCCCGATACGGACCACAGCCCGCACGGCGGCGTTCATCCCGGGAGCATCGCCCCCGCTGGTCAAGACGGCAATCCGCTTCATGGACACCTCCGACCCTACGAGCCAGTACACAGGTGCGCTGACCGGCGCAGTATACCATGTGGACGAAGCAGGGCACAAGTCGTTCCTGGGGGCGAGCCATCCGCCGCGCTCCTGGCACCATCTCCTGCCCCCGACTCCTCCCCCGAGCGGGCACGCCGTGCCCGCTCGGGGGAGGAGTCATTCTTCATGGGTGTCT
>JAIMBM010000167.1 GCA_023511475.1 Anaerolineae bacterium | reverse complement strand
CCCCCGGGGGTGGGGAAGGGGGAGGGGGCGGTGACGGCGTCCCTGAACGCGAACTGCCCCAAAAATGAACTGCACCCAATGGCAAAGGGGTGCTTGCCTCATCGGGTGCCGCCGCGTATAATGCTGAAGTGAGAGGTTCCTTGGCGCGCGAAGCGTCCGCCCGGCGGACGCCGGGATGGAGATCCTGCCGTGGAGCTCCGGACTATCGAGAGGCCATCGTTGGCCGCGCTGGTCGCCGAGCGTGCGGCCACGAACGTGTATGCCTGCTACCAGTGCAAGCGCTGCACGAGTGGCTGCCCCCTGTCACCCCACTTTGACCTCGCCCCTCATCAGATCGTCCGCGCCGTTCAGCTCGGCCGCCGGGCAGAGGTGCTGGGCTCGGAAGGCATCTGGCTGTGCGCCTCGTGTCAGGCCTGCACCGCGCGCTGTCCGCAGCAGGTGGACGTGGCCCGGATGATCGAGGTCTTGAGGATCATGTCCCGGGAGGAGGGCGTCGCGCCGGCGGTGCCGCAGGTGCACCTGTTCAGCGTGGCAGCGCTGCGCAGTATCCGCGCTTTTGGGCGCCTGTACGAGCTTGGGTTTTTGGGCGAGCTGTACCTCCGCTTGCTCCTTGCCCGCCTGCTCGACTTGCGGCAGCTTGTGACCGAGGACCTGCCACTGGCCTTCCGGCTGCTGGGGGTGGGTAAGCTTCGGCTCCTCCCCACCGTTGCCCGCCTGCGCCGAGGGCGACCGGGCGTCGTCCGGGCGCACCCCGTACGCCTGCCGATCGGGTACTATCCGGGGTGTGCGCTGCACGGGACCGCCCTGGACTATGGCATGTCGACTCGGCTCGTTGCCGGGGAGTTGGGCCTTGACCTCATTGAGCCAGAAGGGTGGGTCTGCTGCGGCACGTCCCCCGCGCATACGACGGACCACAGGCTCGCTACGAGGCTACCGCTCAAGAACCTGGCCCTGTACCAGGCGATGGGCCTCGAATGCGTGATGATGCCCTGCGCCTCCTGCTATCTGCGGAGCCGGACGGCGCTCTACGACATCGAGCGTGAGCCGGAGCTGAAGGGGGCGCTCAGCGCCGAAACCGGCTTTGATCCCGAGCGCAGCGTGAGGGTCGAGCACCTTCTGGAGACGCTCGAAGGTCGGGTTGGGTTGCAGCGCATCGCGGCCCGTGTGAGGCGACCGCTCGAGGGGCTGAGGGTCGTCTGCTACTACGGGTGCCTGCTCACGCGTCCGCCTCTCGTTGTTCAGCAGCCGCACCCCGAGTATCCGCGCTCGATGGATCGGATCGTCGAGGCGCTGGGTGCGGAGCCTCTGGACTGGTCGTACAAGACCGAGTGCTGCGGCGGGAGCCTGGGTCTGAGCGAGACGGGTATGGCGCTGGAGCTTGTGGGAAGGATCCTTCGAGATGCCCGAGCCGTCGGCGCCGAAGCCGTGGTTGTGGCCTGCCCCCTCTGCCACGCAAACCTCGACATGCGACAGCATCAGCTCAAGCTCGAGGGAGGCGCCCTGCCGGTGCTCTATGTAACCGAGCTCCTCGGCCTCGCCTTTGGCCTGGGCCCGGCGGAACTGGGGCTGACGCGGCACCTGACCGACACGATGGCGCTGCTCCGGGCGAAGGACCTCGCTGCCGAGGACGTGACCCGTGTGGCGGTGCAGGCGGGCGCCCCGGGCGCCCGGGGGTGATCCGGAGGTGCCGGGCCGCTGGCGCCCCCTCGCCTCGAGAGAGCGAGGCTTCGGCGCAGGACTCTGCAATAGCGGCGACCTCTTCTCAAGGGTGCATCCAAGACTGGTCGGCAGATACGCAGTCAGGCAGTCTGCTGGGGGCGCTCTGCCGGCGAACGGGCCGTACGCTTTGCACTACCCAGATGCAGGAGCTGCTTCGCCCTGGGATGCGGCCGGGTCGTGGCCCCGCGAGATACCCGGCTGCAGCCCGAGCAGTGACGCATCTTGGATGCACCCCCCATCAACAGCCTATTGCCCGCGGGTTACGTTTGTGATATAATAGCGGTGGAGCTCTCCCGGGGCAGGCCTGAAAGGGGGGACCCTATGGCTGGTGGGGTGCGGTGCGTCACAGGCGTCGTCGGACACAAGCCGGAGAACATCCCCGCACCGGAAAAGAAAGCGAAATCCGACCGACTCCCCCCATCGCCGCCAGAGCCCGCGCCCTCCCCCAAAGAATCCCCTCGCAAGCAAGACGAGACCGACGCCGCCGATGTGATGACCCTTTACCTGGGCGAGATCAGTCGCATTCCGCTGCTCAGCCGCAGACAAGAGAAGCGCCTGGCACGGCTGGTACAACGCGGCCGCAAGGCCCGTCGACGCCTGGAGCGTGCGAGGTCGCTGGGCGCCGAGGAGCAAGCCCGGCTGGACAGGCTGGCGAGGCTGGGCGACTGGGCACGCGCGGAGCTGATCAGCGCCAACTCGCGCCTGGTTGTCAGCATCGCCAAGCGGTACTCCGGGCTGGGCGTCTCGCTTGCGGATCTCGTGCAGGAAGGCAACATCGGCCTGATCCGCGCCGTTGAGAAGTATGACTATCGCCGCGGCTATCGCCTGAGCACCTATGCCACATGGTGGATTCGGCAGGCGATCACGCGCGCTCTGGCCGAGCAGGGGCGCATGGTGCGCCTGCCGGTGCACGCCTGTGAGCGTCTCAGCCGGGTGATTCGCGCTGCCCAAAAGCTCAGGCAGGAGCTCGGGCGCGAGCCCGACCTGGCCGAGGTCGCTGCGGCAGTTGGCCTTCCGGCCGACAAGGTCGCGGCGCTGCTCGATCAGGCCCAACAGCCGCTGTCGCTGGACATGCCCATCGGTCAGGGGTCGGAAGGCTGCCTTGCGGACTTGGTAGAGGACGATTCGTCGCGCCTGCCATCGGAGGCGACGTGGACCTCTCTCCTGCGCCAGCAGATGCGGGAGGTCCTTGCGTCGCTGAGTGCTCGCGAGGATCGTGTGCTGCAGATGCGGTACGGTCTGCGGGATGGCCATGCCTACACGCTGGGCGAGGTTGGCACACGTTTCGGCCTGACGCGCGAGCGCATCCGGCAGATCGAGGTTCAGGCTCTCGGCAAACTCCGACAGGAACCGCGGAGCCGCAAGCTTCAGGACTATCTCGCCTGACCTGTCGGCCCATGGTGTTCTGTGGCGGGCCGCGCCTGTGCGTGCGCCCGCTCATCGTGCCTATCTGCAGGAGGACCATAGGACATGTACGCCGATCTGACCGTGAACCAGTTCCTCGACGCATTGGCCTCAAAGGAGCCCGTGCCGGGCGGGGGGAGTGGCGCCGCCCTCGGGGGTGCCCTGGCCGCCGCATTGGTGAGTATGGTCTGCAACCTCACCATCGGCAAGAAGGGCTACGAGGCGGTCGAGCGAGAGATGGAGGGCCTCCTGGTCGAGAGTGAGGCGATCCGGAAAGAGTTGCCGCAGTTGCTGGAGGCCGACACGCAGGCTTACGCGCGGGTGATGGAGGCCTATCGGATGCCAAGGGCCAGCGAGGAGGAGAAGCAGGCGCGAGAGGCGGCCATGCAGGAGCGGCTGAAAGAGGCGGCGGAGGTGCCGCTAAGGATCGCCGAGCGGTGCGCCCGGGTTGTGGCGCTCGCGCTGCCGGCCGCCCGGATGGGAAACAAGTGGGCGGTGAGCGATGCCGGGGTAGGAGCACTCCTGGCAGAGGCGTCGCTGCAATCGGCGCTGCTGAACGTGGAGATCAACCTGGCAAGCATCAAGGACGCAGCCTACGTCGAGGGCATGCGGCAGCGCATGGTCTCGCTGGTGGAGGAGGCGGTCAGGACCAAAGCTGAGGTGATGGAGGCCGTACACAGGACTATCAACGGCTAGTCGTCGGCCATCGTCGCTGGCTGCCCGCCCGAGCAACGTCTGCTTCAGCGAGGAGGCATCCGGAGAGTGCGCAGGAACCCGGTTCCTCGGTGATTGGGACCGGGTTTCTGAATGCCGGGGGACGGAGAGGCTGCGCGGGCCGCGGTGGCCGACAGGAAAACCTCTGGAGGAGTCACGGAATGACAGCAAGGATACTGGATGGCAAAGAGCTGGCGAGGGCCATGCGGGCAGAGATCGCAGAGAGCGTGGCCAGCCTGCGCGAGAGGACGGGCGTAGTGCCGAACCTCGCGGTCGTGCGCGCCGGAGAGGATCCGGCCTCGGTAAGCTATGCCGGAGCGATCGCCAGGGCGTTCGCCGGGGCGGGCATGGGGTTCAATCTGCACGCCTTGCCGTCAGATGCCGGGCAGGAGGCGATCGTAGCGGTCGTCTCCCAACTCAGCGCCGACCCGCAGGTGCATGGCATCATGGTCCAGGAGCCGTTGCCGCAGGGTGTGGATGCGGCGGCGGTGATTGCCGCGCTGAGCCCGATGAAGGACGTCGACGGCGTGCATCCGGAAAACGCCGGCCGGTTGCTGCAAGATGTTGGTGAGTATTTTGTGCCGGCGACGCCTGCGGGTGGGATGGAGCTCTTGCGGCGCAACGGCGTCGTGTTCAAGGGGGCGCAGGCGGTGGTCGTTGGGCGCAGCAACATCGTGGGCAAGCCCATGGCGTGTCTGCTCCTGCACCAGCATGCGACTGTGACCATCTGCCATTCCCGCACCATTGACCTCGGGGCCGTCACCCGCACGGCCGACATCCTCGTGGCTGCGGTTGGCAGGGCCAGGCTGATCATGGGAGAGATGGTCAAGCCTGGCGCGGTAGTCGTGGACTTTGGCGTGAACTTCCAGGACGGGGTCATGGTCGGGGACGTCGATTTTGAGACCGTCTCGGCGGTTGCGGGCGCTGTCACTCCGGTGCCGGGCGGCACTGGCCCGATGACGAACGTCATGTTGATGCAAAACACGCTACGCGCAGCCATCCGGCAGCTGGGGGGCTGAGGTTCGCGGGGCCAGGTGGCGGGCAAGGGGGGAGCAGGCGCCATCGTTTCGTGGTCTCGGTGGCCCATGCGCCGCCAGGGCAGGAGCGAGAGGTGAGCCTGCCAGCCTGAAGGGCCGGCCCGCAACGGCCGCGAGGACTGTGAGGAGATTCCGGCAAATGGTTCTTTGACAGTCTCAGTGCTGGTGTGGTACCATAGGCTGCGTGACACCAGTCACAATGGCGTCTGGGGTTGGTTCGTGTCCGCTGCGGCGTGAGCAGCGGCTGATCGGCTGTTCCCGCTCGTTCCGCTCTGTCAGGTAAGGAGGCACAAATGCTCAGCGACATCGAAATCGCCCAGGCGGCCAGGCTCAAGCCGATCAAGGAAATCGCAGCAAGCCTGGGGCTCTCGGAAGACGATCTCGACCTGTATGGCAAGTACAAGGCCAAGGTCCATCTGGACGTCCTCGAGCGCCTGAAGGACCGCCCCGACGGCAAGTACATCGACGTGACGGCCATAACCCCGACCCCCCTCGGCGAGGGCAAGACCGTCACCACCATCGGCTCCAGTCAGGCCCTCGGCTATATTGGCAAGAAAGTGATAACCTGCATCCGGCAGCCGTCCATGGGGCCGACCTTTGGGATCAAGGGCGGTGCTGCGGGCGGCGGCTACGCGCAGGTGGTGCCCATGGAGGACTTTAACCTCCACCTGACGGGCGACATCCACGCCGTGGGTGCGGCGCATAACCTTCTCGCGGCCGCCATCGATTCCCGCATCCTGCACGAGAGCGAGGCCTCGGACGAAGAGTTCGAGAAGCGTGCCGGCTCCAAGAAGCTGAACATCGACCCGTACTCCATCATGTGGAACCGCGTGGTCGATATCTCGGACAGCGCCCTACGCAACATCATCATCGGCCTTGGTACCAAGGCGGACGGGCGTCCGCGGCAGGCGGGTTATGATATTACCGTGGCGTCCGAAATCATGGCCATCCTGGCCCTCTGTTCGGACCTTAAGGATATCCGCAAGCGGCTCGGGCGGATCGTTTTTGGCATGGACAAGAACGGCAAGCCCCTGACCGCGGAGGACCTCGGCGTAGCTGGCGCGATGGCCGTGCTCATGCGTGACGCCATCATGCCCAACCTGATGCAGACGCTGGAGCATACGCCGGCATTCGTGCATGCCGGGCCATTCGCCAACATCGCGCACGGGAATAGCTCTATTATCGCCGACCGGATCGCGCTCAAGCTGGCAGACTATGTCGTCACCGAGAGCGGCTTTGGCGCGGACTGCGGCATGGAAAAGTTCATGAACATCAAGTGCCGCATCTCCGGCCTGCAGCCGAACTGTGTGGTCATCGTGGCCTCGGTGCGTGCGCTAAAGATGCACGGGGGTGGCCCGCGGGTCGTTCCTGGCAGGCCTCTCGACCCGGCTTACCAGCAGGAGGACCTGCAGCTTCTGGAGAAGGGCCTGCCCAACCTCATCCAGCACGTCGAGAACGCGCGGCTCTTTGGCGTGCCGGTGGTGGTGGCAGTGAACAAGTTCACCACCGACACTCCCGGCGAGATCGAGATGATCAGGGAGGCCGCCGTTAAGGCAGGCGCCGAGGGTGCTTTTGTGAGCGAGGTCTGGGCCAGGGGTGGCGCTGGTGGCGCCGAGCTGGCTGAGGCCATCGTGGCGGCCTGCGAGAAGCCGTCGAACTTCCAGTTCCTGTATCCGGACGACTGGACCATCAAGCAAAAGATCGAGGCCATCGCCACCAGGATCTACCGGGCTGATGGCGTCGACTATGAGCCTGAGGCGGAGCGCAAGATCAAGCTCTTCACCGACATGGGCCTCGGGCACCTGCCCATCTGCATGGCCAAGACGCACCTCTCGTTCACGCACGACCCGGCACTCAAGGGCGCCCCTCGGGGATGGCGCCTGCCCATCCGAGACGTGCGCGCGAGCGTTGGCGCGGGCTTTATCTACC
>JAIMBM010000166.1 GCA_023511475.1 Anaerolineae bacterium | reverse complement strand
CCCCCTTACAAAAAAAGCACCCCCTTCCCCGCCGCTTGTGCGGCGGGGAAGGGGGTCGGGGGGATGGGGTACCCTCGGGTAAGGGCCGAAAGACGGCGATCAAGGGAGCCTGTCCGCCCCTGAACGTCTGGGGGAGAGTGCGGTGTAAGTCAAATCGGCCTGAGGGGCTGTTGGTGGGGCGTAGTGGCCGGAACGGAGGGGGAACACGATTATGGGTGTCCCGGGCTCCGCTGGCGCGCCACACGACCGCTAAGGAGCGATAGAGCCAGTGGTCAGGGACGAGGGCCGAAGAAGGCCAAACTCCAGGGGCGGGGTTGGGGGCAACGCCGTCGGTTGGCGGCTGCGCCCGCGCGAGCCGGCGCAGCTGCCGACCGGCGCGGTTGACAGCCTGGCCGGAGGCCTCTATCCTCTCTGGTAACTACCGGGGGGCGCGCCGCGCCCCTCGGTGGCATTCATCGCTGGGCCGCTTGCGGAGGATGGCCGAACGATAGGCCGCTCCCGGCGGCCTGAGGAGGCCCATCGTGTTGCGTCGCGTGATGCTGATCATCTTAGCCGGCGTCCTCCTGCTCGCCGGCTGCGGACCGGCTGCACCCGGAGCCGGCCGTGTGCGGGTAGCCGTAAGCATCCCGCCCCTCGCGGATATGGCGCGCCAGATCGGCGGCGACCGGGTCAGCGTCGTCGAGCTGGTGCCGCCCGGCGCCAGCGTGCACACCTACGAGCCTGCGCCGCGTCAGGTCCAGTTCGTCTCCGAGGCCCAGCTGCTGATACTCAACGGAGTGAATCTCGAGTTCTGGGCACCAAAGGTCATCGATGCTGCCAGCAATCCCCGGCTGCAGGTAGTCTACACGGCGGAGGGGTTGCCCATTCTGGAGCAGGAGGGCGAGGAGGGCGGCAACCCGCACGTGTGGCTGAGCCCTCCTCTGGCGATGAGACAGGCCGAGCGGATCCGGGACGCCCTGATCGCCGTTGACGACGCGCATCGGGACGCGTATGAGGCCAACGCCAGCCGCTACCTGGCCGACCTGAGGGCGCTCGACGAGGAGATTCGGACCGAGACCAGCACCTGGACCCACCGCCGCTTCGTGGCCTTTCACTCCGCCTGGGTCTACTTCGCCCAGACCTATGCCCTCGAGCAGGTGGCAGTGATTGAGGAGTCTCCCGGCAGGGAGCCCAGCCCCGAGTACATCGCCGGGATTGTGCAGGTCATCCGCCGGTACGACGTGCCTGCCGTGTTTGCCGAAGTCCAGCTTCCGACCAAGGCTGCCGAGGCTGTAGCGGCGGAGGCAGGGGTTCCGGTGATCACGCTGGATCCGCTGGGGGGCGCGGAGGGACGCTCGACCTACGTCGAGCTCTTGCGATACAACGTCCGGCAGATGGGACAGGCGCTCCGGTAGCCTGCCGGAGCGAGAGTGTTGACACTTGCGTTGAGGCGGGTCGCAGGACGACCCTACTCAACCGCCAGCATGTAGCCGCGTCGCCGAAGCGTCCGCAGGTAGCGGGGCCGAAGCGCGTCGCGCTCGATCTTTTTCCGCAGGTTGCGGATCGTGACGCGGACGAGAGCCGACCCGCCCGTGCCGGGCTTGTAGCCCCAGACCTGCGACAGCAGTTGGCTGGCAGAGAAAGCCTGGCCGTGGTTGCTCATGAGAAAGGCCATGAGGTCGGTCTCTACCGGCGTCAGGCGGACCGTTTCGCCGCCCATGTAGAGCTCGAAGGTTCGGGGGTCGAGGGTCCAGTGCTTCACGACCACGGGGGTGAGCTTTCGCGCCGTGGCCTGGCGCTGGTAGGCGGCGCGGCGCAGCACGCCGCGCACCCGCGCCTCGAGCTCAGGGAAGGCAAAGGGCTTGGTGACATAATCGTCGGCCCCAAAGTCCAGGCCCATCACGATATCGGTGAGCTGGTCCTTCCCCGTGAGAAAGATCACCGGCAGGGGCTCCGAGGCCCGTGCCCGCAGAGCCTGGCACACCTGGTAGCCGTCCATCCCCGGGAGCATGATATCCAGGATGGCCAGGTCCGGGGGGCTTGAGGCGGTCAGGTTCAGTGCCTCGGGTCCGTCGTAGGCCACCAGCACGTCATAGCCTGCTCGCCGGAAGCCGGTCTCCAGCATGTAGGCCAGATCTCGCTGATCGTCGACGACAAGAATGCGCGCCGGCATACCGCTTGGTCCCCTCCCTGCCCCAGAGAAAAACCGAGCCTGGCGGGCAGGCCCCGTTCGTTACATTATAGTTAACGCACATTAAGCGAAGATGAACAGGGCTGCCGCTATCATGACATTTCTTTCATGTCGTCTGGCCCGCCGCGCGGCTTCTGATCAGGATTGTCCACTCGCCTTCCTGCACCGTCTCGTCCCGCTGGTTCTTCAGGGCCACCTGAAAGACCACGATGCCGCCGCCCAGCCGGCGCACCTCTCGCCGGCGGGCCACGCGTGCCGTGAGCGAGATGGTGTCGCCTATGAAGACGGGTGCTTTGAACTTCCAGTCGAGGCCCATGAAGGCGATGGCCGTGCCCTCAATGAACCCGGGGCGGCCCGCGAGGCCTGAGGCTATGGAGAGCCCGAGCAGGCCGTGTGCGATGCGCTGCCCAAAGATGGTGCCGCGGGCGAACTCGGCGTCGGTGTGGAGCTGGTTGTAGTCGCCCGACAGGCCCGCGAAGAGCACCACGTCCGTCTCGGTGACGGTGCGGCCGGGGCTCACGACCTCCAGCCCTTCCTCCATCTCCTCGAAGTACATGCCCCTTGGTGTATGTCGCATTGCAGTGACCTCCTCCCGCGCGTGCGCTGCCCTCCCGTATCGAGGCGACCTGGCACGCATCGCCCAGTGTATAACAACGCGGGGCGTGGCGCAAGGTTGCGGGTCAAGGTGGGTTCAGTGTCGCGGCGCTGGCAAGGGATGAGGGTCGCCGGGAGCCGAGGCGAGCGGGCAGCAGCCGCTGCCCGCTGCACGCCGGTTTCCCCTGGCGCGGACCTATCGGCGCCGTCGCGTGGCGATCATGGCAAGGCCGCCGAGCGCGCCGAGCCCAACGAGGCCGACCCCGGCGAGTGTCGGGGCGGCGCTGGTCGTCTGGGGCAGCTCCTGTTCCTCGCCTGTATAGTCCGGGCTTGTGCGCACGACCCGGGAGCGGCGCGCGATGCGGTTCCCGACCTGCCCGGGGTCAGCCGCCCATGCTGCGACACCACCGTCCAGGGATGGAAGCGACATCGCCCCCGGGGCGGCGAGGGCCGGCGAGGCTTCTCCCAGCCCCTGGGTCACCGCCTGGGAGGCCGGGCGAGCGGCCGTCACCCGACGCGTGGTCGGGGCTGCTTCGCTCATCGGAGGCAGGGTCGCCGGTTGCAGCGATGGCACCCCGTTGAGCATCAGCGGCCACTCTGCAGGAAGGAGCTCCTGCCAGGGCAGGTTCTCGAGCCCCGACAGGTCGTCTGGCAGCCACTCCGGCACCTGAACCTGCCCGCCGGATAGGAGCAGGACGAGCGCCACCAGCAGCTGCCAGAGCTGGTTGAGGTCGGGAAGCATGTCATCCCTCCTCCAGCAGTCGTTCGAGGGAAGAAGAGAAAGGGGACCCGTGGCGCCCCTGAGCAACAAGCGTGCCAGCCTGCCGGGGACGGCGGTGCGACATCACGCCCGGCCGAGCCTGCGGGCGGCGGAGCCCTGAAGGGACCAGGCGCGGGTGTTGACCCGTGTGGACCCCTCCACTATACTACCGCGGGCGCGCGGAACAGCCGGTGAGGTACTCGCGCTGTTGCCCGGAGGGTCAAGGCGCCTCGGCCGGGAAGGGAGCCACCCCGGAGCCACACTCCAGCGGATCGACCAGGAGTTGCCTGTCAGCCTCCTGTACCGCCGCCACGCGATACTAGGAGCAAAGCATGAGCATCACGAGACGCATCGACGACGCGAGGAAGGCATTCGAGCGCCGGGATCTTGGCGCGTCGCAGGCCGCACATGCCCCGCAGGCCATCGCAGCCAGCGTGGAGCGTCACGGTGCTGCGAGCCATGCATACCTTGGCGACCTCGTATACGCCGGGCTCGACGGCATTGTCACGACCTTTGCCATTGTCAGCGGCGTGGCAGGCGCCTCCCTCAGCCCGGGAATAGTCCTCATCCTCGGCCTCGCCAACCTCTTTGCGGATGGCCTGTCGATGGCGATGGGAGCCTACCTCTCGGGCAAGAGCGAGCGCGAGTACTGGCAACGTGAGCGGGAGCGGGAAGCCTGGGAGATCGAGCACTTTCCCGAGAGCGAGCGCCTGGAGCTGGTGGAGATCTACAAGGCGAAGGGCTACTCCGACGAGGAGGCGACGCTCGTGGCCGCGATCGAGAGCAAGGAGCGGGAACGCTGGATCGATGCGATGATGGTCCACGAGCTTGGCATCCTGCCCGACGACCGCAGGCCGCTCACCAGCGCCCTCGCGACGCTGGCGGCGTTTGTGGTTGCCGGCGCTCTGCCTCTGACCGTGTACCTGCTGGGCCTGTGGCTGCCAGTCCGCCCCGAACTGGCCTTCCGCCTCTCGATGGCGCTCTCAGCCCTTGGGCTTTTCGGGTTGGGCGCCGCCAAGGTCTTTGTGACCGAGCGGAGTTGGCTGCGTGGTGGCCTTGAGATGCTCCTGCTGGGCGGCGTAGTGGCCGCGGTTGCGTACGGGATCGGCTATTTCCTCCGAGGACTAGGGCTCTGAGCTCTGGCCGCGCCTGCGTACGTGCCGCCGCCAGCGCCATATGGCCAGCCCACTGACGAGCGCCAGAAGCGCCCCTGTGAGCACTGCCACATATGGCAACAGTCGCTCCGACCGGGGGATGCTGGTGCTCCAGCCGAGCGTGCGCTCCTCCCCCCAGGCGACGGCCCATTGCGGGGCGATGATATCCTCAGGCGGAAGCAGCCGGAAGGTTGCTCTGCTGCCACGGACCAGGGACTGCCAGCCTCTCTCGTAGGCCCTGACCAGGGACAGGGCCCAGCGCCTCCGCGCCGACTCAATCGGGTCTGCGGTCTGGGCCTCCGCTTCGGCGCGCTCGGCCTGCAAGTGCTCCAGCAGGCGCTCCAGACGCTCCTGAGCCGGCGTCAGGTCCACGCTCTCCGCGTAGCTCAGATAGTCGGCCCGTCGGCCCACTGTGTAATCGTAAGAGATGTTGCCCGGACCGGCGGCTGCAGTCACAAAGACAAGGGCAGGGTCTGCATCGGCGGGGAGCGATCGGGCGATGGAGAGGCTCGCACTCCGGAGGCTCGCCGAATCCTCAAAGGGGACACTGAGGTCGATGGTGATGTGACCGCCATCGCTCGACCAGGCTGCCTCGGCGATTCCCGCCCGGTGTAGCGCGTCGACCAGCGCGGCGGCCTCTCGCCGCGCCTCCTCCTCCATGCCCGGCGCCACCGTCAGCGTGGAGTGCACCGAGCGGCGCCCCCCGCGCGTCTCCACCTCGGCGGTTACCGAGGTGAACCGCGGGCGCAAGAAGGCGTAGCGGTCCAAAGCGGCCTGGCCAAACCCAGTGACAATGGCGGACTCTGCCTCATCGAGGCGGCCTTCGTCGATCAGACTGACCGCGAGGTCCGCGTAGCCGGCTGCCCGCTCCGGGCTGTTGCCTGCGCCGAGGGACTCGGCCACGTCCAGCGCGGCCAGGAGGCCCCGCCGGTCCCCGGCCTGACGGCAAGCGGCGATATGCTCCTCCAGCGTGGCCAGCAGCTGCTCCCTGATCCTGGCGTCGTTGGGGGACAGGTCGAAGGCTTCCTTGAGCTCGGACACAGCCTCCGCGAGGGCTGCCGGCCGACCGGCGGCATGGGTGCGCAGGTACGCGCCCAACTCGGCATGGGTCCGCGCCTGGTCGGGGGCCACGGCCACTGCCTGCCGGAGGGCCGCGAGGCACTCCGCGTCCAGCGCCCGTGCCCTCGCCTGTGGCATGCCTTCGGCGGTGATCAGGGGGCGGGCAGCAGCGGCGAGGGCGAGGAAGGCGTCCGCGCCAGCACCGGGCTGGGCTGCCGCCTCGCGGGCCCTTTGCAGAGCGCGCCAGTAGGTGGGCGCGATAAAGAGGACCTGCACCTTGCCCGCAGGCCTGAGCTTCTCGTGGGACCAGGTGAGCTGCAGCGTGTCGCTTTGGGTAGGGACGGGGTCAACGCTCAGCAGTTGCTCGGAATCCACGCCTCCGGCAAAGTGCAGGGTCAGGCGGACGGAGCCGAGGGGCGAGCCCCAGGGTGCGAGGGCGCCCCAGTCGAGCTCGAGCTGCACGAGCGGCCCCGGAGCCGAGAGGTACTGGGTAGCCTCGATGATCGCGTCGCCTTCGGGGGCCATGGTCAGGAGCCAGGGATCGCCGCCCTCGGCGCGGTGAAGGCCGCTGTTCTGCGAGCCGATCCGCACGTTGCTGACAGGCAGTCCCGGAAAGGTTACCCTGCGCTCGAGCGTGGTCTTTTTCTCGGGGTTGCGCAGTCTGGTGCGTGTGCGTACCTCGAGCGCCACGCCCGTATCAGCCGGGGAGATGGTCACATCGAGCGATAGGGCGCCGAACTCGGCCGGTTTCAGCTCCTCGGCGGGGAGCGGCCCATGGGGGATCGCAACCGGGCTGGCTGCCACGGCCGTAGCACCCGCTGCGGCGTTCCACAGAAGCCACGAAGCCACGACCACCCTCGCCAGCAAGCGCGCCGGAGATCGATGAGGCTTCCCTGGGGGATTGTGCGAACTGGTCACAGGATACTCCATCTAGCGGTTGCACCTGCCGGCCCCCGACTGCGCGAGCCCCCTATCGGCGGCGCGCAGTGCATGCAAGATGTATCACTGCCTGGGCTACAGCCGGGTGTCTTGCTGGGCAGCAGCGCGGCCCTACCCCAGGATGGGGGTTTGGGGGGGGGGGGGGGGGGGGGGGGGGGG
>JAIMBM010000165.1 GCA_023511475.1 Anaerolineae bacterium | reverse complement strand
GGGGGGGGGGGGGGGGGGGGGGGGGGGGCCGGCGCGCCCCCCCCGCCCCCCAACACCCTAGAGAATTGCCCGCGAGCAGGGGCGCCCCCGCGGCCCCGGTGGCGGCACCCTTCAACTGACAGGTAGCACTATCCTACTCGCCCGCCTAGTTCTTTTGCCCTACCTCGCCGTAGGACAATCGCCTCTCACTCGTTTTCGCCGCCTTGTGCTATAATGGGGCCATGCTCCCGGTGCCCCCCGGCGACGGCATGGGCGGCTGCCGATGACATGAGAGAGCGCCAATGAGCACGCGTTCAGCCGGCAACGAAAAGCTTGCGGAGCGCCCCAACGAGCAGGAGATGCCCTCCGCCCTCGGCCGCATCATCATGCGGTACTATGGGTGGTTCTTCTCCGCTGGCATCACGGTGACCGGGCTCGCTCTCACAGCCCTTGGCGACCGGGCGGCTGGCTGGCGCGTCTTCTGGGCCTCGGCGGCCCTCTTTGGTTTCCAGGTGCTCATGGAGGTCCTCCGACACTACAGGCCTCGCTTCTACGACTCGGTCGGTGTGTCGCGCTTCCGTGCCGAGGCCTACATTGTGGCGGCGGCCGTGCTGGTCCTGCTCGTGGGCGGGGTACACAGCCCCTTCTGGCTGCTCTTCGTCCTGCCCATTGCGTTGACGGCCGTCTATGGCGAGCGGAGCGCCCTGTTCAAGTACTCCATCCTGGCGCAGATACTGGCAGTGGACGCCTTTGCCATGTACCAGACCGGCTGGCAGCCCGCTGCTGTGGTGCAGGGGATGGTGTACGCCGCCGTATTCGTGGCGCTTCTCGAATCCGCGACGTGGCTCTACGTGCTCGCCCAGTTCCGGCAGGAGGAGCGCCTGCTGCACCTGCAGCTCCTGAAGGATGCCGCGCAGCGGTTGATCCCCCGGCGCTCCCCTGCCGACCTCGCCCACGAGGCGCTGGATATGGCCCTGACTCTGGCCAACACGCGGCAGGGCTTCCTCCTCATCAACCAGCGGGACTCGGGCCGCCTGCTCGCCCACGCCGTCCGGGGGCTCTCGCTGAGCCCGGGCACGACCATCCGCGAGCTCTCGGAGCGCTGCCGGCAGATGGCGCAGCGGGACGGGCAGGGAAGCCGCGTGGTCCGCTATCAGCATGGCGCGCAGTCACACTACGGCCGCTGCTTCCATGAGAAGATTGAGTCGGCGCTCGTCGTGCCGATCTCCAGTGCGCGCGGCGGCTGGACGGCTACCCTGCACGTGACCTCGGAGAGGGCCGGCTACTTCCCGACCCCGGTGCAGCCTCTTCTCGAGGTGTTCGCCAACCAGCTTGCCACCGCCCTCGACAACGCCTTCTCCTGGGAGGAGCAGGACCGCACACTCCAGCACTATCGCTCGCTCATCGAGCTGGGGCAGCGCCTGCTGGAGCGCCTGGAGCCGCGGCCTATCCTCGAGCAGGTCGTGCAGTATGTGCGCGGGGCGCTGCCGCATGTGTCGGGGGCCTACGTCTTCCTGGCGGATGGCCAGTCCGGTCTGTACACACAGGCAGCGGGCGCCGGCCCCGATCTCGGCCTTGCCCCGGCAGCCGCCGTGCCCCTGCTTCAGCTGCTGACCGACGCCAGCAAGGAGCCGCCCGAGCAGATTGTGATGGCCGTGCCAGACTCCACCGTCGTACCCTGGGCGGCGCTTGGGGCACCGAACCCGCCCCTGGGCTCGCTGCTGGTGGCCCAGCTACGGGTCGGCGCCAAACCCATAGGGCTGCTCCTCCTCGGCGCGACCGAGCCGCGCGCCTTCTCGCCAGTCGACGAGGTCTTTCTCGGCAATCTGGCGGGGCAGGTGTCCCTGGCCTACCGCAACGCCGAACTGCACCACCAGCAGCAGACCAACCGCGCCAGGCTGGCCCGCATCCTGCGCGAGCGCACCACCTGGCGGCTCGACCAGACCCTCGACGCCCTGCTCAAGCAGATGGTCCAATCGGCGGTGCGGGTATCGGGCTTTGGCGCCGCTGTGATCGACCTCTACGATTCTGAGAAGGGCGCCTACACCACCCGGGCGACAGCCAACCTGCCGGCGAGCCTCGAGGCAGCGCTCCGCCTGCGCCTGATCGGCCAGGATCAGGTCGCCAGCGCCCTCCGGCCCGAGCTGCAGGTCGGCGATGCCAACGTCTACTTCCTGCCAGGCGAGTACCACATGCCCGAGCTGGAGTGGGCCCGCTACCGGCAGGCCCCGGGCCCAGACGGCGTAGCAGGCGTGCAGCGGCGTGCGGACGACGTCCTCCTCGTGCCGCTGCGCCGCCGCGATGGTGTGCGGGTTGGGGTCCTCGCGCTCCTCAACACCAGCGGTAGGAAGCGCCCGACCGACGACGACGGGCATGTGTTCGAGAACCTCGCCGACCAGCTCGTAGCGACGATCGAGCAGTGGCGGCAGAACAGCAAGCTCCGCCAGCTCAGCGAGGTGCTCGCGGGCATGATCGAGGAGACTGAGGCCAGTGCCCTCTACCGGTTCATCGTGGAGGCAGGCGCCAGGTTGCTGGAAGCGGAGGACTGCTCGCTCTTCCTCAACAACGAGCGCAGCGGCATGGTGGAGTATGAGGCCTCGTCCCGCATACCCAGTGAGCTGTTCGAGCGCAAGGAGATGCCGATCTCGGCCGCTGAGGGTGCCGGGTTGACGGCCTATGTGGCCGCGACGGGCACGCCGCTCTCCTTCGTCGGCGAGGAGTACAAGAACCACCCCGCCTGGGAGGGGCGCTTCACCGAGCACCTGGACTATCTCCCCTCCCGGACCTGTCGGTCCCTCGCGCTCGTGGCGCTGCGCAACCCGGGCGGGCGGATCACCGGCGTCCTCAAGGTTGAGAACAAGCAGGGCCTCGACGCCGACCTTGGCTTTGGCGAGTTCGACCGCGAGATCCTGCTGCCCAACCTGGCAAGCGCCGCCGCCATCGCGATCGAGCGAGCGCACCTCTACTGGAGGACGAGCGAGATACTGGTGCAGAAGGAGCGCGACCGCCTCGCCGGCGAGCTGCACGACCTGGCGAACGTCTTCCACATGGGAATCATGCTGCGCATCGAAAAGCTCTGGGAACAGTTGGGCACCGTGCCACATCACGAGTCGGCCCAGGCGCTGCGGCGTCTGTGGCGCGCCTCCCGCTACGTCTTTGGCGAGCTGGTCAAGATGCAGGAGGAGACCAGGCACCCGATCCTGGTGCGCGAGGGCCTCATCGAGGCGCTCCGCAACTACACCGAGACGATCAGCCTCTCCGGCGTCGAGTTCAGGAGCAGTATCGACGGTCAGCTCCCGGTAGACGTCGAGCACGCCCTGTACCGCGTGGCCCAGGAGGCGCTGAGCAACGCCAAGAAGCATTTCGCCGGGACGACCGGCCGCGAGATCCGCGTCGTTGTGACCCTGCGACAGGAGCACCAGGGGACCATCCTCGAAGTCTCGGACAACGGCCCCGGTTTCGACGTAGAGAGCGAGCTGAAAAAGCCCGAGTCCTTCGGCCTCACGCGCATGCTCGAGATCGCCGAAGGGATACGCGGCCGCTGCGAGATCATCTCACAGCCGGGGAAGGGCACGACGGTGCGGGTCATCGTGCCCACGCCGGAGAGAGAGGAAGCACTTTCGCTCCGCCGATAGCCGCGGCTCGGCCGGGCAGGCGCCGTCGTTGCCGCAGCACCCGGCCCTCTCGCGAGCGCGCGTTCAAGTGGCAGAGGTGAGAAAGGATGAGCTCGACAGGCAATGATGTCATCACCGTCCTGATTGCCGACGACACCCTCATCGCCCGCGAAGGGCTCAAGAGCATCCTCGAAGGCGTGCGGGGTATCCAGGTGATTGGCGAGGCATCGAGCGCGCAGGAGGCGGTCCAGCTTGCGCAGGAGCGCCAGCCGGATGTCGTCCTGATGGACCTTCTCTGGCACGGCGACGATACGGCAGGGATCGAGGCCACCCGGCAGATCACCCGCAACCGGCCGGAGACCAAAGTCCTCCTGGTGACCGTCTATCCGCAGCTCATCTCGAAGGCGCGCGAGGCGGGCGCGACGGCAGCGCTGGAGAAGGGCTTTTCTAAGGACGATCTGGTGAACCTCATCCGGCACGTCCATCGGACGCAGCGTTTCACGGTCGCCCGCTTTGGCGATGACGTCGCCAACACCATCGGTCTGCCGCCGCAGGAGGCGCTGACCCCGAGGGAGGAGCAAGTGCTCCAGCTCCTGGTCGAGGGCAAGGCGGTGCGCGAGATTGCCCTCGCCCTGTCGATTGCGCCGAGCACCGTGAAGAACCATGTGCAGTCGATCTATGGTAAGCTGCAAGTCTCCAACCGGGCCGAGGCAGTACGCAAGGCGATGCGGGCAGGCATCGTACGCTGACCACGGGCCCGGGGCCGTCGTATCCCGGCCAACAGCGGGGCAGCCCGGGCGAGGGTATGCCCGTCCCGGGAGCCTGGCCCCTGCCGGCCTACAAAGGAGGTGAGAGCTCACACACCTACCGTGTGGGGGTCTCGCCCGTCCGACCCAGCCGCCAGCTCTGGCGGAAGGGGTACACCCGTCGCGATGCCCCGCCGGGCGCCGCTGAAGCCAGAGAACGTGCCGCGGGCTAGAGAGCAACTCAAGGCGGTGGATACCCAGGCTGTGGCCACATGCCACAGCAACCTCTGATACCCCAGGTAGGGCTCGATCGTCAGCTGTGGCTTGCGGAAGCGACAGCGTACGGCTTGTTTTCGGGTATGGAGGCAAAGATGGACCCCGCTGCCAGTCTGCGGTTCAAGGTACTGCTGGAGCGCGAGCGTGACCGCGCGAAGGCGCAGATCTCACGGCCACTGCCCACCGCAATGACCTCGCCTCAGGCGGACGCCCTCGACTGTGCTGCCGATCTCTCCCTATGGACGGTGGCCCAGGCTACCTACCTGGTGGCCAGACGACGCCTGGCCGAGGCAGAAGTCGCCCTCGCCCGCCTGAAGGCCGGCATCTATGGCATCTGCCAGAGCTGCAGCCGGGAGATCGACCCGGCTCGACTGGAGATTCTGCCCACGGCTACGCTCTGTGTCGAGTGCCAGAAGAAGGCCGAGAAGGCCCAGAGCTGACGCTACCACTCCCTGCTCCCTCGTCGAAAGGCCTCCCGGGTGCTCCTGAGTTGCGCGGGGCGGCAGGCGGACACGTCTCCCCCTGCCCTGCCCTGGTGTGAGCATCGGCGTGGTGTCGCCAGCCCGGGAGGTTGAGGAGCCTTCCACGGTGCCGGGTGCCGCGCAGGGTGCACAGCCCGCCGTCGGGAGGTGGTGTGACGTGCCGGAACACCCGGCCATCCTGTCCCATGGGCCGCGCCCAACCGGCGCGGCGCAGGAGCAACGGCGCTCCCCATGGGGCGGGATGGCCGGGTTTCCGCGTTCAGAGCGGTGCCTTCTCTGGGGCGAGTGCCTCGAGCGCCGCGGCGCCCGAGGCACCCACCGAGAACGGCCCCTACCCCACTGCCAGGGCAAAGGCCTGCAGGAAGCGCTCGTCGGCACGGCTGGCCGGCGCAAACCTCTCCCGCAGGCGATAGTTGCGCTCCATCTTGCGGCCCCGCTCCCGGTGCCAGGCCTCCGCATAGGGCGCCAGCCGCGAGGCCGAGGTGTCGCCCCCGGCGATGGCCTCGGCCGCTGTCCGCGCCGCCAGGTGGCCGGCAGCCATGGCGTTGATGATCCCGCCACCGGTCAGGGGGTCCACCTGGCGGGCAGCATCCCCCACCAGCATAAAGCCATCTGACACGAGGCGGGTCGGCGGAAGGGCCACCGGGACGTTCCCCGCCACCAGCGTGACCGGGTAGCCTCGGGCGAGGAAGGGGCGCTCCTCAATGAAGCGATCGAGGAAGCCAAGGACGGTGCGCGGCCCCGCGACGTCGCGCCACAGGTCCGCCTGCACGCCGAGGCCAACATTGGCCCTGCCTTCGCCCTTGGGGAATATCCAGGCATAGCCGCCCGGCGCCAGGCTGTAGTCGATAAAGTAAGAGGTGCAGGCGGGATCGATCTCTATCCCCGCGAGAAGGTACTGCGCGCAGACCATCGTATCCCTGAGCGGCAGCGGCGCCGTGAGCCCGGCCCAGCGGCCCAGCTGACCCTCGACGCCGTCCGCGGCAATCACGACCTGCGCCTCCACCTCGACCTCGCAGGGGCCTTCGCCGAGGTCATAGCGGCGCACGCGCACGCCACGCACGCGTCCGTCCTCGATCAGCAGGCCATTGACCGCCGCTTTGACGCGCACCTCGGCGCCGACGGCAGCTGCGCGCTCGGCCAGCACCCGGTCAAAGAGCCGCCGCTCCAGGATGTAGCCCCGGCCGCCGTCGGCCCGAAGGGTGCGCGTCGTGCCTCCGGTGGAGGCGTTGATCTCGGCCCGCGTCACCTCAGCGGCGATCCAGCGCGGATCGGGCGTGATGAAAGAGGCCAACGCCTCGTGCCCGACGCCCTCCGCACAGCGCACCGGCGAGCCGATCTCCTGCCGCTTCTCGAGGAGGAGTACCGAGAGCCCCGCCCGCGCTGCCGTCTCTGCCGCCACCGAGCCGCCCGGCCCCGCGCCGACCACGATGACATCGTAGCGGCGCCGCAGGGAAGGCAGCAGCCCCGGCGCTGCTGCCTCACCGCCGTGGTGCAGCGCCCCCATCGGGCAGGCTGAGAGGCAGCTGCCACAGTCGGTGCAGGCGCGACTCACGACGAGCCGCGCCTCGGCCAGAGTCAGCGCCCCCTCGGGGCACACGTCGATGCATCCGCCGCAACGTGCACATCGCTGTCGATCGATGAGGATCAATCCGGCCTCCTTTGCGGCTGCTGTGTCGGGTAGACACAGCGCCGCTCTTACGGTGGAAGTCCCCCACCCCCCTCGCCCCCCCCCCCCCCCGCCCGCCCGCCGCCCGGCCGGGGGGGGGGGGGG
>JAIMBM010000164.1 GCA_023511475.1 Anaerolineae bacterium | reverse complement strand
CGTGTCCCGGTCTCTGCTGGCGCGCCGCGGCGCGCCAGCAGAGACCGGGACACGCATGGAGAATGTGCCCTGCCCCGAGCGGGGCGGAGACAACACGTGGCAGCTGGCGCTGCCAGGATGCGAGCCCGAACAGTCACGACATCTGTGGATGCATCCGCAATCAGCCGGCGGGTTCGCAGTCAGACAGCCTGCCGCGGGCGGTCTGCCGGCAGCCAGGCTCTACACTTCGCACTGCCCCCGGTACAGGGCCATTGTTGGGGGTTCTGGCGGCCCAGCGAAATACCGGGCTGCTCAGCAGCATCCAAAGGCCTGCCGCCACAGTCACATGCCGGCCAGGCTGTTCGGACCCGCCCTGTCGACCCGGGCCATGAGCGTCGTGTGCAGGGCCTGACCCGGCCCGAGGGTGATCGCTTCGCCGTGCTCGACGGCGCGCGCCAGGTTGTAGCGCGAACTCCAGGGCTCGAGCCCGAGGCCATAGATTCCAGTGAGGGGCGGCGCATCCGCTCCGCCAAGAGGCTGCCACAGCCCCACGTAGCGGAAAAGCCGCCCATCCCACTCCAGTGCAAACCGCAGCCCAAGACGCGGATTGGTCACCGCCGCGTACCCCCGGCGCAGGCTCCCGAGGATGACGTCGTCGTGGGCATGAGCCTCCGGGCCAGGAATCTGCCGCAGGTCGACCCGCTCCCCGTGCCGCCCCCGGGCGAATGGCCAGCATTCCCGCTGCCCGGCAGCAAGGCGTGCCGTCGCTGGCTCGTACAGCTCCTCCGGCGTGAAGATCCGCTCTGCATCCACCTCCAGGAGGCATCCTCCTTCGAGAAAGCCACCACCAAGCACCAGGTGATGCCCCCACACCAGGTCGGCGGGATCGTCCGCCTCGTTGGTGACGACCTCCTCCACGTAGAGGATGGCCTCGCTACGCCGCAGACGCAGCACCTTCGTCAGGCGAAGGGGCATCCGCCGACAGCGCACGGATAGCGCCAGCGCCCCTTCATCCGGGTCATCCCGCTCAATGGCCCACTGCCACGGCAGAAGCGCCACCTCGCCATGGAAGGGCACCTCCACCTCCCGGTGCCTGCAGCTGTCGTTGATGTTGGGGAAAAGCTCCTGCCAGCCTCCCTCATAGTTCTCCAGAAAACCCGCGGCCGGATGCGGGCCCGGCGGTCGCAGGCCCGCCGGCGTCTGCAGCAGGAAGTCTGTCGCTGTCGGCTTGTACAAGAGCTCACAGATATCTGCACCTTTCTCGGGCAGGACCGCCACACGAAGCAGATCGTTCTCAAGCCACAGTGCCCGGTGGCCGTTGATGGAGCCCGCCGTGATCATACTCCCTCCTTCCTCGTCGACGACCGTCGCTCAGCCACTCTCCGCATTATACTGCAGAACCCGCCCCGCGCCTCACCCGTTTGACATCCCCTGTCCCTTGACCTATAGTGTCGCGAGGTTACTGTAATGCATACCAGGAGCCATCCATGGCGGTCGGTACAGCGCCCGGCAAGGTGATCCTCCTCGGTGAGCACGCCGTCGTCTATGGGCAGCCGGCCATCGCCGTGCCGGTGACCCAGGTCCAGGCCACAGCAGTAGTCGAGGATGCGCCTGCAGGCACGGGCATCACTATTGTCGCCAAGGACCTCGGGCGCCGGTTCCGGATATCCAACCGCGAGCCCCGCGGGCGGGCAGCCGCGGCGCTTGCTCGCACGGTACACAATACACTGCGGCGCCTCGGGCGCCCCACCGATCTTGACCTTGAGATCACTCTGTCTTCCACCGTACCCATCGGCCGCGGCCTCGGCAGCGGCGCCGCTGTAGCCACGGCCATCGTACGAGCGCTCGCGCAGCACCTCGGCGGCTACCTCACGTCGCGCGATGTGTCGGACCTCGTCTACCGGACCGAGCTGCTGCACCACGGCACGCCCAGCGGCATCGACAACACCGTCATCGCCTTCGGCAAACCCGTCTACTTTATCAGGGACCGCTGCGACGAGGTGTTCTGGCCCAGGCGACCTTTCTGGCTCGCTATCGGCGATACTGGCATCCCCAGCTCCACTCGGCGGGTCGTCGCTGATGTGCGGGACCGGTGGCAGCAAGACCGACCCACCTACGACGCGCACTTTGCCGCTATCGGCACGCTGGTTGCGCAGGCACGCGAGGCACTGATCAAAGGCAAGCTCTACGAACTCGGTCGACTGATGACCGCGAACCAGGACGAGCTTCGGGCCATTGGAGCGTCGTCGGAGCCCCTCGAGAGGCTGATCGCAGCCGCTATGGCGGCCGGGGCTCTCGGCGCCAAGCTCTCCGGAAGTGGCCGCGGGGGCAACATGATCGCCCTGGTCGACGAGACGACCAGCGATGCGGTTGCTGCGGCGCTCCGACGTGCCGGCGCCCAAGGCGTGATCATCACGCGCGTCTCCTGACCAGGCCGCTCCGTCAGGTGGCTCACAACCGGCCAAAACAGCTCTTGTGGCGAGAGGACCACTGAATGCTTATTGGCATCGATGCCAGTCGCGCAGCAGTCGACCAGCGCACAGGCACCGAGAACTATTCCGTCCAGGTGATCCGCGGGCTCGTTCAGGCGGGCCGGGATCACCGCTTCCGCCTGTATCTCCGGTCGTCGCCCTCGCCCCCGCACGGGCTTCTGCCCGAGGGACCTCAGGTACACTGGCGAAAGGTCGGGCCACGTCGGCTTTGGACACACGTTGGGCTCTCCTGCGAGATGCTGCGGAACCCGCCCGATGTGCTCTTCATCCCGGCGCACGTCGTGCCCATCTACCACCCGCGCGCCACCGTGGTCACCGTCCACGATATCGGATACCGGTACTATCCTCAGCACCACACGCTGCCGTCGCGCCTGTACCTGGATCTCTCAACCCGCCTGAGCTGTCGCGTGGCGAGGCGGGTGATCGTCGACTCCGAGTCCACTGCACGGGACCTCGTGCGCGAGTACCGCGTCGCACCTGGCAAGATCACGGTAGTCTACCCCGGCGTCAACCCCGCGATGAGCCGCGCCGACCGGGCCGCGCAGGAGGTCGTGCGTCGCCGCTACGGGCTTGAGCGGCCGTTCCTGCTGTATCTGGGCACCATCCAGCCGCGCAAGAACCTCTCCCACCTGATCGAGGCGTTCGCCCGGCTGCCCCGTGACCTCGGGAACGTCGACCTCGCCCTTGTCGGAGGGACGGGGTGGCTCGTCGGCGAGATATTCCGTCGGGTGGACGAGCTGGGGCTCGAGGACCGCGTCCACTTTGTGGGCTATGTGCCGGATGGAGACCTGCCTGCCCTCCTCAGCGCTGCCGAGTGTCTCGTTATGCCCAGCCTCTACGAGGGCTTTGGGCTGCCGGTGCTCGAAGCCATGGCCTGTGGCACGGCCGTCGTCTGCTCCGACGCCAGCTCGCTCCCCGAGGCTGCCGGGGAGGCGGCGCTCTTCTTCTCGCCCTACGATGTCCAGGAGATGGCCGACGCGATGGTGCGCGTGCTCACCGATGCTGCCCTCCGCCAAACCCTCGTTGAGCGCGGCTATGCGCACGTCGCGCGCTTTTCCTGGGAGCGGGCGTCGCGGGAGGTGCTGGACGTATTGACCGAGGCGGCACGAGCATGAGCGGCTCCGAGTTGGCACCGGTCCCTTACGTCCGCATTCTGGGCGTGCGGATAGACGATGTAGACCTGACGGCAGCGGTGCCACGCCTGCTGGCCATGGCGGCCTCGGGACGCCCGCACCACGTCGTGACCGTCAACCCCGAGTTCATCATGATCGCCCAGCGCGACCCCGTCTTCCGCGAGGTCCTCGAGCGCGCCGACCTGGCCCTGCCTGACGGTGTCGGCATCCTGCACGCCGCCCGCGTCCTCGGCCGGCCGCTCCGCGGCCGCGCGACGGGGGTCGACACCGTCCTTGCCCTCGCCGATGCCTCTGCCGAGCACCCGATCAGCTTCTTTCTGCTCGGCGCTCAGCCCGGAGTCGCGGAGGAAGCGGCCGCGAGGCTGGTCACGAGGGCACCCAGCCTCCGCATCGCCGGTACCTACGCCGGCTCCCCCCGGCCGGAGGATGAGGATGCCATTGTAGAGCTCGTGCGCCGCGCGGCACCGGACTTTCTTTTCGTCGCCTACGGCGCTCCACAGCAGGACCTGTGGATCGCACGCAATCTCCAGCGCCTCGGTGTGCCAGTTGCCATGGGGGTTGGCGGCGTGTTCGACTATGTCTCTGGGCGCGTGCCCTGGGCACCGGCAGGCTGGCGGCGGCTGGGATTGGAGTGGCTGCACCGCCTGATCCACCAGCCCTGGCGCTGGCGACGCATGCTGGCGCTGCCGCGCTTCGCCCTGGCCGTGCTGCTCGCTCGACTGCGAGGCGGAGAACCATGAAAAAAGGCTGGCTGTTGCTCGTCGTGCTGGCGTTGTGGGTCATTGCAGGCCTGACGGCACGGGCCCAGGACCCGGTGACCATCAACCTCTCCGAGTTCTATGTCGTGGTCCTTCAGGATGGCCGACTCGACATACGCTATTCGCTGACCTTTACAGAGCACGAAGGGCGGGATCGCATCCGCGAGATCGGCCCTTTTGGTGCCGGGCACAGGATCATAGCTGCTGCCGGCGAAGGGCCCGACGGCGCCTTTACCGTCGACCTCGAGCCGGTGGGAAATCAGACCTACGCGGCGGTCTTTGAGCATCCGACCTATCCTGGCGGGCAGTATACGGTGACCATCCGCTACGCCATCGATCGCCCATCCTTTGACGCTACCACCGTCGACGGCAAGCCCCATCGCGCCCTCGCCTGGGCTCCCTTTCAGTGGAGCCTGCCTGTAGAGGAGGCGGTGCTGCAGTTCATCCTTCCTATCGAGCTCCCCGCCGAGGTGGAACCGGCAGATCCCGGTGTGTTCCAATCTGAACTCGTAGAGACCGCTCTCGGGAGGGACGAGATGGCCGCGCCAGCGGACGGAGTACTCCTTCCCATCCATCCTCTCCCGGTCCGGCCCGCTCCCCCACCACCAGAATTCGAACCTCTCGTCGAGGCGGGTGAAGGCCGGCGCGCCGGAGAAAGCCGCGCCCGCGAAGTATTCGCCCAAGAGACCGCGGCCCTGACCCTCCGGGGGTAGAAGCCATTCCCCGTCGATGATCGGCGGCCCGGCGTGGTTATCGCAGCCGCGCTCGTACTCAAGCCGTACGGAATCGCCGAGGTTCTCCACCAGGGCCTCCCAGGGGCTCACCACGTACGGGGGTTCGAGGCAGGCGCTCCCCCCGCCGCTCACCAGGAGGGAGCGGGCATTGGGTCCGATCACGGCGATGCACCCAAGGTTTTCCCGGTGGAGGGGCAGGAGGTCTCCCTCGTTCTTCAGGAGGACGATCGACTCCTCGGCCACCTCCCCGGCGAGGGCCTGGTGCTCGGGGGTGTTCGCCGCGCCGGCCGGCCGCGCGGCCGGTTCGTCCAGCCGGCCGGAGAGGACGATGAGCCGGAGGATCCGGCGGACGCTCTCGTCGATAACCGATTCATCCACCAGCTTAAGCCAGACCGCTTCATGCAACAGATCCCCGAAATACTTGGCCGGGCCGGGCATCTCCAGATCGAGGCCGCCCTCGATGGCGGGGACGGTCGAATGGGTAGCCCCCCAGTCGGAGATGACCGCGCCGACGAAGCCCCATTCACCTTTCAAGATTTCCCTCAGGAGATGCCGGTGCTCGCTGGCGTATACCCCGTTAATCTTGTTGTAGGAGCACATGACCGTCCAGGGGTCGGCTTCCTTCACCGCCGCCTCGAAGGCTGGGAGGTAGATCTCGCGCAGGGTCCGCTCGTCAACGACAGAGCTGCCCCGCATCCTTTCGGTCTCCTGGTTGTTGCAGGCGAAGTGCTTGACCGAGGCCCCCACTCCGCGGCTCTGAAGCCCCCGGACGTAGGCCACGGCCAGCCTCCCCGCCAGGTAGGGGTCCTCGCCAAAGCTCTCGAAGCTCCTGCCGCCCAGAGGGATCCGGACGATGTTAATACAAGGCCCGAGAAGGATGTCGCAGCCCATGGCCAGCGTTTCCTCGGCGAGCGCCATACCCACCCGCTCGATGAGCTCCGGGTTCCAACTGGCGGCCATGGCGATCCCAGTGGGGAAGGAGGTAGCCGGACCGTGGATCCGGCCCGGATCCCTCGTGCTCCGCACCCCGTGCGGCCCATCGGTCATGACGAGCGAGGGCAGGCTCAGGCGCGGGATGGCCGCGGTCCGCCAGGCGTCTTGCCCGGAGAGGAGCGCGATCTTCTCGCGGAGGGTCAGTTTCCGCAAGAGCACCTCGACGCGGCGGGCGAGTAAGTCTTCTTTCGCAATCCCGTTCTCCATTGCGCGCATCTCGTCTTCCTCCTGTTCTTGGATGAATTTTATTTTCCACAACATGACTATGTCTATAAATCAACATGGAGAGAAAACCTCAGAGACGCAAAGATATCACGATATTAACCACGAAACACACGAAAAACTTATACGGCAGAAGAATAAAGAAAACCGATTTCCTCTTGACTAAAAAATGGATTTTTGGTATCATTCTGGCAGAAATCCCTTCAAAGCGCGGGCTCCTGTACCCATCTCCGGAGATTGACCCCGGCCGTCGCTCGAGTCGGATCCCTCTATTCGACGCCGGAGGCAAAAATCCTCATGATGGGACGGTTTTTTGGAAAAGGCAAAGCCCCGGCTGATATCCCCCGAACCACCCGATGGATTGGAGGAAGGCATGTGCAGAACGATATCGCGGTGAAGGTGAAGGATCTCGTCGTTGAATATGGCCCCGTGATCGCCGTGGACAGACTCTCGTTCGAGGTCAGGCGGGGAGAGATATACGGACTTCTCGGCCCCAACGGTGCGGGCAAGAGCAGCACCATCAAGACCCTGGTGGGGCTGGTGGTACCGAAATCCGGAGAGGTGGAGATCTTCGGGCG
>JAIMBM010000163.1 GCA_023511475.1 Anaerolineae bacterium | reverse complement strand
GTCCTGCACCGGGCTCCTGCGAAGCGTAAAGCCCGGTTGCCGACAGGGCGCCCCCGCTGGCTGCCTGTCTACGAATCTGCTGACCGATCTTGGATGCACCCGCAGCCGATGCCAACTTGCCAGCCTGCACCCTGTGGTGTAACATGCAGATCGGCTCTGCCGGCCCGAAGCGGGATCAGCCATTTGCCCGCGCCAGGCCACATCCGACACCAATGTGCAGGCAACGGTCACCCGGAGGGTCTCCACGATGAACAACCTTGAGCGCGTGCTCGCCTGCCTGCGGCACCAGCAACCGGACCGTGTGCCCTATCAGATCGAGTTCACTCAGAGAATGCATCAGGCCATGGTCCAGTACTACGAGGACCCCTGCTTCGCCCAGAAGCTCGGCAACTGCCTGTCCTTCCTCGGGTGCGAGCCGAAAGACGCCTGGCGCGAGGTCGCCCCCGACATCTGGCAGGACGAGTTTGGCGTGCAATGGAACCGCTCCATCGACAAAGATATTGGGGTAGTCTGCAATCGCCTGGTCACACCGGCGAATGTGCGCACCTTCCCGATGCCGGATGCAGATGATCCCAGCCGCTTCGAGGGCTTTGGCGAGCGTATCGCCAGCCGTACAGATGCCTTCTGGGTTGCCAGTGTCAGCTTTACCCTGTTCGAGCGTGCCTGGACGCTGGCTGGCATGGAAGAGGTCCTCGCGGCCATGGTCGTCGACAAGCCCTTCATCAATCAGTTGCTCGATCGCATCCTCGAGTTCAACCTGCGCCTGATCGAGAACGCCTGCCGGTACCCCATCCATGCCATGATGTTTGGCGACGACTGGGGTCAGCAGCGAGGCCTCCTCATGGGGCCGCGTCTCTGGCGCGAGTTCATCAAGCCGCGAATCACGCAGATGTACCAGGCCGTCAAGGCGCACGGCAAGTTCGTCTTTATCCACTCCTGTGGCAAGGTCGATGAGGTCTTCCCTGACCTGATCGAGTGCGGCGTCGACGTGTTCAATCCCTTCCAGCCTGAGGTGATCGACGTCTATGAGACGAAGCGTCGCCATGGGGCAAGCCTCACCTTCTACGGTGGCATCAGCACACAGAACACGTTGCCCTTCGGCACCCCTCAGCAGGTACGTGACGAGGTGCGACGGCTGCTGGACGAGGTGGGCAGAGATGGGGGCTATATCGCCGCGCCGTCCCACGCGATCCCTGCCGGCGCCAGACCGGAGAACGTGGCTGCGATGATCGAGGTGTTACAGACTCAGTGATCCCTCAGCTGTAGAAGCCGAAAGGCATGCAGTCTGCAATCCCGTACAGGAGTCCCTTCATGTCGAGTTCACTCTCCTTCCCGCATCTCCCACTCCACCGGCCCAGGCCCGATGCCCAGCGCTTTATCCGCGTCCTCATGGGGCAGGAGAAGGCCGAGCGCCCGCCCCTCATCGAGTACCTGGTGGACGACGCGGTCCGCCGGCCGATCACGGTCGAGCTCCTCGGTCGACCATGGGTCGAGCCAGTCCCAGGGGACCGGGCGAGCCAGGCGGCCTACTGGGATAACTTTGTCGCCTTCTGGTACCGCATGGGGTACGATTTCGTCCGCTTTGAGGCGGCGCTGAACCTCCCCAGCCATCAGGTATCTGCGCCGGATACGGCGCCGCAGGCCTCCAGCGAGCGGCACTGGCGCGACCTCCACCGCGGCACGATCAGCTCGTGGAAGGACTTTGAGGGCTTTCCCTGGCCCCGGGTGGAGGAGTATGACTTTTTCGCCTACGAGTACCTCAACAGCCACCTGCCCGAGGGGATGGGCCTGATCGTCTCCCATGCCGGCGGCATCTACGAGCACCTCTCGGCGATCTTTTCCTACGAAGGCCTCTGCTTCGCGCTCTTCGATCAGCCGAACCTGGTCACGGCGGTCTGCGATCGGCTGGGCGGGCTCATGGTGGACTTTTACCGGCAGCTCGTGGAGCTGGATCGGGTGATCGCCATCTTTCCCGGCGACGACATGGGCTTCCGCTCGGGCACCCTCATCGCGCCCGACCACCTGCGCCGCTACACGCTGCCCTGGCACCGGCGCTTTGCCGAGCTGGCGCACAGCCGGGGGCTTCCCTACTTCCTCCACTCCTGCGGGAATCTCGAGGCCATCATGCCCGACCTCATCGAGACGGTCGGCATCGATGGCAAGCACTCCTTCGAGGATGCGATCATCCCCGTAGCCGAGTTTCAGGCCCGCTACGGGGATCGCATCGCGGTGCTCGGGGGAATCGACGTGGATATCCTCGCGCGGGGCACGCCGGACGAGGTCCGCGCCCGCGTGCGGCAGACGATCGCCGCCTGCGCTCCTCAGGGGAGGTATGCAGTCGGCTCGGGGAACTCGATCCCGAGCTACGTGCCGGTCGAGAACTATCTGGCCATGCTGGATGAGGCCCAGCGCTAGCGTGAGCCACAGAACCCTTGCAGGTTGTCAATCGCAACATCGATGGGTCAGATCAGAAGGTGACCCGCAGGCGCTTGCCCTCGCGGGCGCTCTCGATGGCCGCAAACACCATGGCCAGGCTCTTGATGTTGTCGCTGGCCACAGTCTCCGGCGTGCCTCCCTCGCGGACGCAGCGCACGAACTCGCGGATGTTGCCCGCGTGGCCGCCGACCTTGTCGCCAGCATCGAAAGGCGGGACCGCCACGTCGCGTAGCGCGGAGAGGAAGGTCCCTGTCGCGGAGACGGCCTGCGCCCAGAAGCCGTCTGCACCATCCCACCTGACGCTGCCCCTCTCGCAGATGATGCGCCAGTCAGCCTCCCAGGTGGTGTTGAGTCCCTCGGCACACCAGCTCCCCCGGTAGGTGAAGACGATGCCCCCGGTCATCTCAAAGATGGCAACGGCGGAGGCGTCGTGGTCATACCAGGAGCCGGCTGGGTTCCACTCGTGGCAGTAGACCGATACGGGGTCGGCGCCGGTGAGAAGCCGTGCCTGGTCGAAGGTGTGGATGGCCATGTCGAGGAGCAGCACGTGCTCCATATGGTCTCGAAAGCCACCAAAGTGGGCACCGATGAAAAAGTCGCAGTTCACCGTGGTGACGGGGCCCAGCACGCCCGAGGCGATAAAGTGGCGCAGGCGACGAATGCGCGCATCGTAGCGGCGGTTCTGGATAACGGCAAGAATCCTGCCCGCCTCCTCTGCCGCTGCAAGCATACGGGCAGCGTTCTCGAGCGAGTCGGCCAGAGGCTTCTCGCCCAGCACGTGGCAGCCGTGGCGCAGCGCCGCCAGCGTCACCGCGGCGTGCGCCTCGGGCACGGTGCAGTTGAACACAACGTCCGGCGCCGTCCGCTCCAGCATATGCTCCAGGTCGGTACCCGTCGGGACCCCCTGCAGGCCGAACTCCTCTGCCAGCTGTTGTGCCGCCTCGGGCATTATGTCGACTAGCGCCGCAAGCTCAACCTCGGGCATCTCCAGCACAGGCCGCAGCCAGGCGCGACTGATGCCCCCACAGCCAACGAGCAGTGCGCGCGTCTTCGCCATCGCCTCGTCTCCTCCCTGAGCCCCATCGACAGGCGCTCCCCGCAGGTCCACGGCTAGCCCTGGACCCGCGCCGCAATGGCCTCAGCCATCTCCTGTGTGCCGACCGCGGAGGCATCGTCCGGCGCCGGCTTCAGATCGCGGGTCACGTGTCGGCCCTCGCCGATCACCTCGCGCACTGCGTGCTCGACCCGCTCGGCCGCTTCCACCTCGCCGAGATGCCGGAGCATCAGCGCGCCGCTGAGGATCGTGGCGGTCGGGTTCGCCACGTTCTGCCCGGCGTACTTGGGCGCCGAGCCATGCACCGGCTCAAAGACCGCCCACTGCTCGCCTATGTTTGCCCCCGGAGCCACACCCAGCCCGCCGACCAGCCCTGACGCAAGGTCCGAGATGATGTCTCCGTACAGGTTCGGCAGCACCAGCACATCGTACAGCTCGGGCTTTTGCACAAGCTGCATGCACATGTTGTCAACGATTCGGTCCTCAAAGGCGATATCGGGGTGCTCGCGCGCCACCTCCTGCGCCACCTTGAGGAAGAGGCCGTCGGTCAGCTTCATGATGTTCGCCTTGTGCACGGCCGTGACCTTGCGGCGGCCGTTGCGCCGGGCATACTCGAAGGCAAAGCGCACGATCCGCTCCGACGCGGGTCGGGTGATGACCTTGATGGATTCGCAGGCGACGTCGGGGATGACCTCGTGCTCGATGCCGGCGTAGAGGTCCTCCATATTCTCACGAACGATGACCAGGTCTACCTGCTCGTAGCGGGTGCGCACACCGGGGATGGTGCGGGCCGGACGGAGGTTCGCGTAGAGCCCCAGGCTCTGCCGGAGCGTCACATTCACGCTGCGGAAGCCGGTGCCCACGGGGGTCGTGATCGGCCCCTTCAGGGCTACGCCGTTCCGGCGGATCGACTCTAACACCCGTTCCGGCAGAGGCGTCCCCTCCTGCGCCATGACGGCCTCGCCGGCCTCCTGCACTTCCCACTCCAGCGGAACCCCGGTCGCCTCGAGCACCCGGCGCGCCGCCTGGACAAGCTCGGGCCCGGTACCATCGCCCGGAATGAGGGTCACGCGATACGACATGGACGTTATCCTCCAACTGGCAAGGTCACAGCCACTTCAGGCATCGCGAAGATAGTTGAGCAGGCCGCCAGCCAGCAGCACCTGCACCTGTCGCGGCGTGAGGCCGTGTCGAACCTCAAAGCTCTTACCCTGCGTCAGGTTCTCCACCCGCAAGGGCCCACCGGATGCAAGCTGCTCGCGCACGCGGGGGATCCGCCACTCATCGCCTTCCATCAGGACATCGTCGGCGACCTCTCCGAGCACAAGGGGCAAGATGCCAAAGTTGACGAGATTGGCCGCGTGGATGCGCGCAAAGGAGCGCGCGAACACGGCCTTCACCCCCAGGTACATCGGGCAGAGCGCTGCATGCTCCCGACTCGAGCCCTGGCCATAGTTCTGCCCGCCAACGACAAAGCCGCCTCCCGCCTCCCGCGCTCGCCGCGCAAAGGAAGGATCGATCGGGGCAAAGACGTGCTCCGCCAGCGCCGGCACGTTGGAGCGCAGCGGCAGCAGCTTGGCCCCCGCCGGCATGATCTGGTCGGTCGAGATGTTGTCGCCGACCTTGAGCAGGACCCGGCCCTGCAGGTCCTCCTCCAGCGGCCCACGCCGGGGCAGCGGCTTGATGTTGGGGCCACGCACGATCTCGACGGCGCTGCCATCCGCAGGGGGCGGGATGATCATGTTATCCTCGGCCGCCAGAGGCCCGGGGTCAGCCACGCGCGGCGGCGCACCGAGGTCCCGCGGATCGGTGATCACGCCCCGCAGTGCGCTCGCCGCACAAACCAGCGGGCTGGCGAGATACACCTGGTCGCCCGGGGTGCCCGAGCGCCCCGGAAAGTTGCGGTTAAAGCTGCGCAGCGAAGCGGTGCCGGTAGCCGGCGCCTGCCCCATACCGATGCACGGACCGCAGCCTGCCTCCAGGATGCGTGCCCCGGCGGCGATCAGGTCGGCCAGGGCACCGCTCCGGGCAATCGCAGCCAGCACCTGCCGGGAGCCCGGGCTGACCGTGAGCGAGACCCCGGGATGGACGCTCCGGCCCTTGAGGATGGCGGCGACACCGGCGAGATCAGCGTAGGACGAGTTTGTGCAGGACCCGATGCAGACCTGCGCGACCGGCGTTCCCGCGACCTCGCGCACCGGGCGTACGTTATCGGGGCTCGAGGGCAGGCAAACGAGCGGCTCGAGGGACGAAAGGTCCAGTTCGATCACCTCATCGTACTCGGCGCCGGGGTCGGCGGCGAGCAGACGCCAGTCGCCCTCCCGGCCCTGAGCACGGAGAAAGGCGAGGGTCTGCTCGTCGGAGGGAAAGATCGAAGTCGTGGCGCCCAATTCGGCGCCCATATTGGCGATGGTCGCCCGCTCCGGGACGGAGAGTGTCGCCACGCCCGGCCCGCCGTATTCCATCACGCGGCCGACGCCGCCCCGCACAGTGAGCCGGCGCAGCAGCTCGATGATCACGTCCTTGGCCGTGACCCACTCGGGCAGGCGGCCACTCAGGCGCACAAGGGTGACGCGGGGCATCATCAGGTAGAAGGGCGCCCCCGCCATGGCCGCGGCTACGTCGAGGCCGCCCGCGCCGATGGCGAGCATGCCCAGCCCGCCGGAGGTCGGGGTGTGGCTGTCGGCCCCGAGGAGCGTCTCTCCGGGGACGCTAAAGCGCTCGAGCTGGACCTGATGGCAGATGCCGTTCCCGGGCCGAGAGAAGTAGATGCCGTATCGGGCCGCGACCGACTGCAGATACCGGTGATCGTCGGCGTTCTCGTAGCCGGTCTGCAGCATGTTGTGGTCGACATAGCTGACCGAGCGTCTCGTGCGCACGCGGGGCACGCCGATGGCCTCGAGTTGCAGGTAGGCCATGGTGCCCGTCGCGTCCTGAGTCAGGGTCTGGTCGATACGGATGGCGATCTCGGCCCCCGGCTCGAGGCGGCCTTCGACCAGGTGCGCGGCAAGGATCTTCTGGGTCAGGTTCTGTGGCATGGGATACTCCGAACCGAGGAAGATGTCCCTGCCTCCGGGCGCGGCTTTGCCATGTCTGCAAGCGCTACTTCCCGGGGAGGGGAAACCGGCAATGCCCGCTGTGCAGCACTGCGCCCGTGGCCGCCTTTGCGCCGCGGAAGAGTTGCGGGGATGGCACGGATTATAGCACGGCTGCGTGCTTAGCACAACAGGGCTGCGGTAGTAACTGTTCGGACTCGCATCCTGGCAGCGCCGGCTGCCACGTGTTGCCCCCACCCCGCGCCCCTCCCCCGAGCGGGCACGCCGTGCCCGCTCGGGGGAGGGGCCATTCTCTATGGGTGTCCCGGGCTCTGCTGGCGCGCCGCGGCGCGCCAGCAGAGCC
>JAIMBM010000162.1 GCA_023511475.1 Anaerolineae bacterium | reverse complement strand
CCCCTGGAGCACCCCGACCGGCCAGACTGGGCCGTGATCGACCTCGACCCGAAGCCACCCCTGGGCATCGGCGAGGCGCAGGGCGGGCCGCGGCCTCCAGCCGAAATAGATCTCTCCGGCCTGCAGGCAGCGAACATCCTCCGGTGTGAAGAAGATGTACCACCATCCCCACTCGTCCTCAGGCGACCTCAGGAGGCCCAGGATGCTGACATTCCTTACCTCTGCCATAGAGAAAGCCCCCTGCAGCCAGGGCCGCCGAGATCACATCGAGGGGAACGCCCAAGAGCCGATGCCGGCTCAGACGGTACGTCAGGCGAGCCAGTACCCCCAGTACGGCCATCTCATGGCTCCGATCCTGCCTCGGCAGGCTGCGCAATCCAGAGGATTCTGGGCGTACGAGAAGTGGGAGGCCTCAGCGTGAATGCCTCATAGCGCGCCAGCACCTGCAACCCCGCGCGCCTCATTGCCGCGCTGACCGTCCGCTCTGGGTACGCACGCTCAATGTGCGTCTCTTCGATCCGCTCGAAGAGCTCACCCCGGCGTACAAAGGCCACCAGCCTGACGGTCGCCATGCGCGTCTCCCGGTCATAACTGGACTCCATGATGATCGACACATCGCTGCCCTCTGAGAAGTAGACGTTATTGTCCCATATCTCCGACAGCGCCCAGATGGTGTTCATATCGCAGATGAAGAGGCCGCCGGGGGTGAGGTGTCTGGCCACTCGGGCGAAGGTCTGCTGCAGGTCCTCGACCGTAAGAAGATAGTTGAGGCTGTCAAAGAGACAGGTGATGAGGTCCACCCGCTCCGGCAGGATGAAGGAGCGCATATCCTGCTCGCTCAGGAGCAGGCTGTGCCCGACCTCGTCGGCCTTGCGTCGCGCCTGCACCAGCATCGATGGGGACCTGTCCACGCCGTAGACACGCCAGCCGCGGCTGGCAAAGGCCAGCGCCACCGTCCCCGTTCCGCAGGCCAGGTCCAGCATCGTCCGCCCGGCAAAGCCGCGCCGCTCGAGGATTTCCGTCAGGTAGGGGATCATGCGCAGGCTGAAGCTGATCTGCCCCGAGCGGTCATAGACCTCCGCATAGCGCTCGTAGATGCCCACGGGCAGACCTCCGTGCGCCATCATGCGTCGCGACTGGCAGCCAGTGCCTGTTCGAGGTCAGCAATGACATCGGCCGTGTCCTCGATGCCGGCCGAGAGCCTGACCAGGCCATCGCGGATGCCCATCCGTTCGCGCTCAGCCGGTGGTACGGATCGGTGCGAGGACATGACCGGATGCAGCACGAGCGTGTACACGTCACCAAGCGTCGTCGCCGGCAGGCAGAGCCTGAGTGCCTCCATGAAGCGGAGGGCCCGCCGGGCATCGGCCAGCTCAAAGCTGACCATAGCACCGTACAGCCCCGGCCTCAGCAGACGGGTGGCCAACTCATGCTGCGAATGCTGCGGCAGCCCGGGGTAATGGACGCGTTCCACATCGGGATGCGCGGCCAGCCAGCGGGCAATCTCAGTGGCGCTCTGACACTGCTGGCGCATGCGCAGTGGCAGCGTCTTCAGGCCGCGGAGGACCAGCCAGGCCGCGTCCGGCCCCAGGTTGGCACCGGTGAGCTTGAGCAGCTCGCGCAACTCCCGGGTGCGCTCCTCCGGGGCAACGACCACGCCTCCGAGGACGTCTCCATGGCCACCGAGGTACTTGGTCGCGCTGTGCACCACATAGTCTGCGCCACAGGCGAGCGGGCGCAGCAGGTACGGGGTTGTGAAGGTCGAGTCCACAGCGAGGAGGGCGCCCACACGGTGCGCGGCCTCCGCCAGGGCAGGGACGTCGGCCAGCTTGAGGAGGGGGTTGGAGAGCGTCTCTACAAAGACGAGGCGCGGCCTCTGTGCCTCGATAGCGGCTCGCGTGGCATCGAGGTCAGTCACGTCGACAAACGTCACGCGGACACCCTGCGCACGGATCGGCCCGGCCAGAAGGGCATAGCTGGCTCCATAGACGTCCCGTGCCGCCACCACCCCTTCCCCCGGCCGCAGCCCGGCGGCGAGGAGCACGAGATGCACGGCTGCCATGCCAGAGGCCGTCGCCACGGCGCCTCCGCCCCCCTCCAGCACGGCCACGGCCTCTTCCAGCGCCGTCACAGTCGGGTTGCCATACCGCGCGTACACGTAGCCCGGACGCACATTGCCAAAGACTGCGTCCAGGTCCTCCATGCTCTCATACAGGTAGCCGACCGAGCGCTGGACAGGTGTACTGACCGGCGTGCAATCCAGACGCCCGGCCCGCTCCCCGGCATGCACGGCCTGGGTCTCGATGCTGCAGCGTTTCAGGTCCATATCCGCGTTTCCTCGGGTCTATGACACGACTTCGTTGGCGATGGAGGCACCATCAGGAACCACGGCGCCGCGCAGCACGACCGCGTCGCGCAGCCCCACTCCATCGCCGATGCGGCAGTCGCGCTCGATGTACACGCGAGGCCCAATGACCGAATCGCGCCCGATGACCGTGCCTTCCTCGATCCGTAGCGGGGTGATGAGATGGGTGTTCGGCCCAACCGTAAAGGGCGCAAGCTGTGGCCTGTCGCCGCCGGCCATCAGATAGTGCTTGTTGATGGCGAGCAAGTCGGCAGGCCCAGTGACCGTGAGCCGGCGCTCTATGAAGACGGGGTACACGGGCCCGCCCTCGTCGATCAGAGCCTGAATGGCATCCTGAAGCTCATACTCGCCACGGGGCGAGAGCCTGACGTTCGGCAAATGGTCGAGAATCCGGGGCGAGAAGACGTAGAGCGGGAGGCTGGCGATGTTGGAGGGCGCCTGGGCGCGGCTGGGTTTTTCGACGATGCGCGTGACACGCCCATCCGTCAGCGCCACAATGCCGGTGCGTCCGATCTCCTCGTCGGGAATCGGCATCACGCTCAGTACCGCCGCACTCTCCGGGTGAGCCCGCCGACAGGCAAGGAGGTCGCCCACATGCTCGGGAGAGGTGAGGTTGTCGCACGCCGAGAGCAGAAAGGGTCCGTTGATGAGGGGAGCAGCTCGACGCAGAGCGTCCGCCATGCCCAGCCGTTCCTCTTGCACCACAAAGCGGACCTGCACATCCACCGCGCACTCGTCGGCAAAGTATCGCACGATGTCGCGATCATCGCCGCTCACGACCAGGATAAAATCGCGAATGCCATTGGCCCGGATCGTCTCCATAACCCTCTCGACCATGGGACGACCCAGGATTGGCAGCATGGCTTTGGAGCGCTTGAGGGTTATGGGATGCAGGCGAGAGCCCTTGCCTGCTGCCAGGATAACACCTTGCAAACCTGACTCCTCCCTGCAGCCGGGAAGGCGCCGGGTCCGACCAGGGGCCCAGGCACAGGCGCCATCCCGCCTCCCGATCAGCTCGGCGGGTCGATCTCCTCAACGACCAGCCCCTGCCGCGCAAGCCTGGGCACAAAGACGACCGCCTGATCCAGCCCCAGCTCGCGCGCAACCTGCCTCAGCACAGCCTCCACGCGTGCCTCCTCGCCCGGGCACACGAGAGCGAACACCGAACCACCGCCGCCGGCCCCCGTCAGCTTGGCGCCCAGAGCTCCCGCTTCCAGCGCAGCCTCGATCAGGCGGTTGGTTGCCTGCACACCCGCATTGTCCAGGCCGCAGTAGGCCATCATCTCGTTCACCAAGCGATGGTTCTCGTTCATCAGGGCGCCAAAGGTGCGCCAGTCACCTCGCAAGAGGGCAATCTTGCCTTTCCAGGCGGTCGCACCGACCTGCTCCATCACGCTCAGCATGAAGGGCGGCGCGCCCCTCGGCCCGGAGCCCCGCTCGTATTCCTCGTGCTCCTGCAGGTAACGGGCGCGCATCACCGCGTGAACCTCGCCAGAATCCCGGGTGAGACCGGTGCTGCACACGACCAGCGGCAGCTCGCCCACAAAGCTGTCCAGGCGCTCATAGATGCAGTAGGGCTCTTCGTCAAGCGGCCGCTGCATGAGCTTGCCACGATAGTCAATGAAGGCCAGGCCTCCGAAAAGTGGCACGTACCGATCCGCATAGCCACAGGTGATGCCCAGCTCTATGGCCTCGGTGCGCTGGGCCAGCTCGGCCAGGACGTAGTCGTTGTGCGCCCGGCGGTCGAGGTCAAAGGCCTCCCGCATGGCCGCCAGGGTCAGGAGAACAAGCACTGAGGAGCCTCCGAGGCCACTCTGCCGGGGGATGTCGGTCCACGTCGCCAGCCGGAACTTTTCCCGGGGGAACTTGTCTGCAAACTCGGGGCTGTACGCAAGCAGCCGCCGCAGTGCTGCTTTCTGCAGGCTAGCTCCGTCCCCGGGGCGCAGTGCCGCTTCACCATCACGGATGCTCTGCTGAAGCTGCAGGCCACCCGCGCCATCGCGGACAAGCTCGTCGAACTGGAGTACCTCCGCGGGCTCGACTCGGGCGCCCGCTCTGACCTCGATGGCCGCCGAGATGGTGTACCACTCACCCTCGAGGCCATCCGATGGGTTGCCGAGGACGTTGATGCGGGCGGGTGCTGAAGCGCTGATCTTCCTCACACGGCTCTCCTGCGCCGGAAGACCGACTCGAAGCACCGGCGTCGGCGCCGAGTATACCACAGCGAGGCGGGCGTGCCAAGAGCCAGGCGCCCTGGCTAGCGCAGTATGAGGGGCATCCAGACCCGGGCGCCGCAGTCTCCCCACCAGCGATACTCGGGCGCAGGGTCGTCGGCGGCAGGCCAGCGGATGGCCGGGCTGTAGGCGGTTCGTCCCAGGCTGTCAGACGCCCGCGCTCTGACGCAGCAGCCCTCCCACGAAGGCTGTGGCGCCAACGTGCCGCTCTGGCCATCGGGCGCCATGGCGAGCGTCACCGACACCCACTGGCTCCAGGAGAGCCCGTCGGTCGACGTGGCATAGTCCGCAGAGGAGACAAGGCCGGCCGGCGCCTCCACAGCCAGGCCGCCCGCACCGGGCGCAAGCCAGCGCGGCGGGGTGTTGTTGACCTGAACGCTTACCTCGCTGCTGGCTGACTGCCCCAGCGGGTTGCGTGCCACCACACGCAGCTGGTGCGTGCCATCCGAGACGGCAAGAGTGTCCCAGGTCCAGGATGCAGACGAAGCGGCCACGGCCTGGCGCAGGTTCCCGTCGAGGTAGATCGAGACCTCGCTCACCGCCCAGTTGACCTGCCAGGACACGTTCAAGACCCCCGAAACCGTCGCGCCGGCCTGCGGGCTCGTGATGGTGACCTGCGGAGCGGTGTCGCTGAGCATGTTGGCCACGTCGGTGCGGAGCGTCGGAAGCAGTGCATAGAGCCGGTCGCCGGGGCAGGTCGTCTGGTTGCAGTCACGGTGTCCCATGATGTTGGGCAGGGTCCGGTCATAGATCCAGGAGCTGCCCAGGGGATTGACCCCATGGTAGGCACACTTCCAATGCAGGAGCTTCTCTATGCCCAGCGCGGCAGCGGGGGGCACGGTGCTCGTGCCATAGTCGCCGAGGAGCGCGATGCCGACGGTGCCGCGGTTGTAGGGGCGGGCGTGGCCACCGATGACGCCATCTCCGCCATAGCGACCCTCATAGATGCGCCCCTGCCGGTCGACCACAAAGTTGTAGCCGATGTCCCCCCAGCCGAGGGTTACGGCGTGGTAGTAGTAGATCGTGCGCACGACCTGGTAGGGATCGGCGTCGGCGCTGGCGTTGCTGGTAGCGGTGTGGTGTATCACAAAGTGGGTTACCTTGGCGTACTCCGGGGGCCAGGTCATGTAGGCCTCGTTGGCGCCCCACGCCGCGCGGCTGATGACGCCTGGAGGCGCTGGCGGCGTCGTCGCCACGCTCGCCGCCGCAGGAGCGAGCTGTGGCGCAGAGGGGCCATCGCTGGCATCAATGGCAACGAGCTTGAGCGCCTTCAGCCGGGGCACCGCCGCACCCTTCCCTCGCCCGAGGGCCACGCGCAGGCGCACATAGCGGCCGCGCTCGAAGAGCAACTCGCTGTGTGCGACACCCTCGGCGGCATCTTTGCTGCCCAACTCGTCCAACAACAGAGGATACCACGGCCCCCAGGAGCGGCCATCGGCACTCACCTGGACTTCCACCTCCAGACTGGTCCCTTTGGGCGTCTCTGCTGTCCAGATCGCCGCTACCGCTCCGAACTCGTGGCCCATGTCGCGAGGCGGAGTCTCCAGGTAGCCACGCTCCACACCGGGCGCGAGGATGAGATGCTGGCGCCCGGCATCCCGCTCCAGACCATGCAGTGAGCCGGCGAGTGCCGCCCCCGACCCGGTCACCTGCCACTCTCCGGCCCAGGTCCTGGGACGCGACGGTCGTTGCATCTGAGCCGCGCCGGCCGTCGGCCCCAGGAGCGCCACCAGCAATAGCAGTGCTGCCAGGACGGCGTGCCGCTGCGACAGCCGCCCGACTCGTCTGCCCGTCATGAGCTATCCCTTTCCAGCGTGGCCCGTGAGGCTCACCCGAGTCTCTTCGACTGTATTTGACGGGGATGAGCGCAAAAAGTAGTCGCTCGAAGGCGCTCAGATTCCGCGCGGCACCCGGATCGCCTCGGCCTCAGCAGTGAGGGCACCGACCCCCAGACAGGAGGTCGTGGCAGGCGGCGGCAATCGCCGGCAGAAGCTCTGCCACATCGCCGCGGAGTATGAGCTCGGCCAGGGGGTCGAGAGGGGTTGGTTCGCGGTTGGCGATGATGAGGCCAGCGCCATGCGCCAGGGCGTAGCGTGGGAGAAACGACGCCGGCGCGACCACAAGCGACGACCCAACTACCCAGATCAGATCACAGGAGGCGACTTCCTCCTCGGCTTCCACCAGCACGTCCTCGGGCAGGACTTCGCCGAAGAGGACGATGTCCGGCTTGAGTATCCCGCCGCACTCGGAGCAGCGCGACAGCTCCCCAGAGGCCATAAAGGTCGCGATGAGGCAGGCAG
>JAIMBM010000161.1 GCA_023511475.1 Anaerolineae bacterium | reverse complement strand
TGCAAGAGCTCAATAAAATGATGCCACGGACTGTCCCTGTCCGCCCCTGAAGGGGTTAGGGGTGGGGGTCCCCTCGATGGGCCATGCTCTCGCCCTACGACCGAAGGAGACTGTCCGCCCTTGAACCGCTCGGGGAAGGGGGCTCTCCGATGCAGGGCAGTTGCCTGCCATCCCGGCGGCCAGGGTCGACTCCCTTTGGTACACTTCCCTTCCCAAAGCCAGAACCCGACGCCCGGATCCCTTCTATGGGTGTGCCTGCTTCCAGGCTTCGGAATCCGGTATGAAGAGGGGCCGCCCGTACGCCTCCTGACCAAAGCCGGCGATGCGCTCCTGCGTCTCGATGGAGGTGAGCCACTCCTGGAACCTGCGTGCCAGCTCTGCATTCACCCGCGGGTGCTTCGCCGGATTGACAGCGATCACCCCATAGGGATTCCGAAGGATCGGATCTCCCTCCACCAGCACCTCGAGCTCCAGATTCGCCCGCATGGCCAGATAGGTCCCCCGATCCGCCAGCGCATAGGCCTGCCGCTCGCTGGCCATGGTCAGCACGGCCCCCATCCCCTGACCGACCGAGAGATACCAGGTGCCGCCGGGAGTGAATCCCGCCCGCTGCCAGACCGCTCTCTCCTTCGCGTGCGTCCCCGACTCATCTCCTCGGGACACAAAGGTGGCCCCAAGAGCCGCGATGCGCTGAAAGGCGGCCACCGCATCGGTCAACCCCCTGACCCCCGCCGGGTCGCTGGCCGGCCCGACGAGGACAAAGTCGTTGTACATCACGTCCAGACGGTTGACGCCGTGCCCCTCGGCTACGAACCTGCGCTCGGCCTCGGGGTCGTGTACGAGGAGCACGTCGCAGTTGCCGTCCTCGCCCAGCTTGATTGCCTGCCCCGAGCCCACGGCGACCACGTCCACCGCGCACCCATACCGCTGCTCGAACTCGGGGAGAAGGTAGTTGAGCAGGCCCGAGTCGTAGGTGCTGGTCGTCGTCGCCAGGATGAGACGCGCCGGCGGGCGATCTCCCGGGCCTCTGTCGTATCGGGAGGCCATCGCCAGCCCGCCGAGGAGGAGCGCCACCGCGGCCAGCGCCAGGGGCATCCTCAGAGTCCTCACCTGCCCCCTACCTCTCAGTACACCATCTCGCCACTGATGAAAGCGTGGGTCTCGGGGGCCGATGGCGACTCGAAAAAGGTCTTCGTCGGCGCCACCTCTACCAGGCGGCCGCTCACCAGCAGCGCCACGCGGTCCGCCAGGCGACGCGCCTGGAAGACGTTGTGCGTGACCAGCACGATCGTCATCCCGGTCCGCTCCCTGGCCTGCCGGATCACGTTCTCGATGATCGCCACATGTGCCGGGTCGAGGTTGGCCGTGGGCTCGTCGAGGAGGAGAACCTCGGGCTCAACGACCAGGGCGCGCGCGAGGGCCACGCGCTGCGCCTCCCCACCCGAGAGGGTGGAGGCAGCCTCCTTGCGGAGTGGCAGCATGCCCAGCAGGTCCAGCACCTTCTCAACGCGCTCCCTCGCATCGGTCACGCCCCGCACCCGCAGGCCATATGCCACGTTGGCGTACACCGAGTCCGACAGGAGGACCGGCCTCTGGAACACCATGGTCACCTGTCGACGCACCGCGAGCGAGGGAGCGCCACCATTCACCCGCTGGCCCCGGAAGGCCATCGCCCCAGAGGTTGGAGTCTCGAGAAAGCCCAGCAGGCGCAGCAGCGTGCTCTTGCCAGCGCCGCTCGGCCCAACGACGCCCAGTATCTCCCCCGGGTACACGTCGAGAGAGGCGATGTCCAGCACCTTGCGTGCGCCATACACCCTCGTCACGCCGAGCAACTGGTAGACTGGCTCACCCATGGCGACTCATCCGTAGGCCTTGCCCTGCAGGCGCAGGACAGCAATGTTGATGGCAAAGGTCATAGCCAGGAGCACGAGGCCCATCGCCAGTGCCAGGCTAAAGTTGCCCTTGTGGGTCTCGAGGACGATCGCGGTGGTCAGCACCCGCGTGGAGCCCTCGATGTTGCCGCCGACCAGCATGACCGCACCCACCTCTGAGATGACGCTGCCAAACCCGGCGACGACGGCGACCACGACGCCCTGCCGCGCCTCCCGCAGTACCGCCCGGGTCGCCTGCCAGGAGGTTGCGCCCAGCGAGATGAGCTGCTGCCGCAGGTTGGGGTCGACGCCCATAACCGCTGCCATGGTGAACCCGGCGACCAGCGGCGTCGCGATGATGACCTGGGCGATCACCATCGCCCCGGGAGTGAAGAGGCCCGGCACCCAGGCCCACCCAAGGCTGCCAAGCGGGCCGCTCCGGGAGAGGAGCATGTAGACGGCGAGGCCAACTACCACGGGCGGGAACCCCATACCCGTATAGATCGCCGCTATCACCAGCCTTCGGGCGAAAAAGCGCCGCAGGCCCAACCAGGCCCCTAGAGGCACACCCATCAGGGTGCTGAAGGCGAGGGCGGTAACACTCACCCGCAAGGAGAGCAGGACGATGCGCAGCACCTCGGATTCAAGACTCAGGATGAGCTGCACCGCCTGCCGAAGAGCGGAACCCAGCACTCTCTACCCCTGGAATCACAGCGGCCGGCCCCTCGCGTTGGTCAGGAGACCGGCCGCATTCGCGCGCACAGCCAACCTTCTCCTTTCCAAGCACGGGGGGCATGGGCGTTTCCATCCATACCGTTGGCCCCTCGCGGGGCGCTGCGGCCGGCGACCATGGGCAGCCCGCCTTTAGGTCGCCCGGCTCGGAGAAGCGGGCTCGTGATCGGCCCGGAGCCCTCGCGGGCCGCCCCGGGCACTACAGAGCGACAGACATTTTACATGACGAGCCAGGCCTGTGCAAATCCGCCAGGCTCTTACCCCTCCCACCGCACAACGTCGCCAAGGGGCCGGCGCTTGCCCGGGCCCGGCTCCTCGGCCGGATACCCCAGGGCGATAGTGGCCATGAGCTCGCCCTCCTCCCGCAGCCACGCCGCGATCTCGGGGCCTGCCAGGTTGGGGTAGCCCAGCCACACCGCGCCAAGCCCGAGGGCATGCGCCGCGAGCAGCAGGTTCTCCACCGCAGCCGCCACACTCTGCACGATCATCGTCCAGGAGAACAGCGGCGTGCGATCGCCACGGGCGACAAGGCGCAGGCGCCGGTCCTCCGGTGTAACCATCGCCCAGGCCGTGATGACGGCCGGTGCCCCCTCGATGATCCCTGTGCATCGCGCCAGACCCGCCCGGTGCACCCAAAGGACCGGGTTGAGCCCCGGCTGCAGCCCGGCCACGAAGCGGCGGAGAAGCCCGGCAAACTCGGCCTTGCGTGCGCCCTGCATAACGACAAAGCGCCACGGCTGCAGGTTGGTCGCTGAAGGGGCCCAGATGGCCGCTTCGAGGAGCCGCTCGAGCACCTCGCGAGGAACCGGGTCGGCGCGGAAGGCGCGGACGCTGCGACGCCCGCGCAGAGTGGCCAACACGGCCTCCGCCGGTCCGGAATGGGCAGCTTGTTGCTCTTTCACGGGAACCTCGGCAGTGGGTGGCAACTGAGGCCAGTGCGCCCCCTACACCCACCTCATGGCTGGGGCTGAGGCGCAGCCTCCGGCTGGATAGCATACAGGCGAAGCACTCCGGCAGCCGACACGGGCCGTGCCAGGCCGGCCACCGCAAGCAGGTCACCTGCGGGCGTCGCGGCCAGGGTGACCTGCCGGGTCTCCTGACCCGTCCTCTCTACCGCAAGCTCGGGCGCGACGTTCTCGATGTGTGCCACGATGTCGACGTTTGGCGCGATCTGCCAGAACCACAGGTTGCGGCTGTTGTTTGTGAGGGTAGCGACGTATCGGCCCTCGCCCACAAGCACCGCCTGGTAGTCGCATGGAATGCGCGCAATCTCCTCGCCCGTCCGATAGCTCTGAACGTGCGCCCATCCATGGGTCAGGCGCCGGCGCGCCTCGCCCGCCCGAGCAAAGGAGGGCGCGGTGGCAGCGAGAATCCAGGGCTCACGCGGGTGGAAGGACAGTGCGACCACGGGCTGCTCGATCCCCGGAAGCGTCGCGACCGTCTCGCGCGCCTCGAGGTCCACGACCAGCACGCCCCCGGCGCGGAGCCCAACGGCAAGCAGTTGCCCGTCTGGGGACGAGCGGAGCGCTCCGATCTCGGCTGGGGCAGGCACGGTCGCCAGATACGCCCCGCCCTCTATCTCAAAGAGCGACACACGGTCGCCCTGCGCGACGGCGAGCGTCTCACCTCCGTGCCCGAAGGCATGGCCGCTGATCGGGGCACCCCCCTCACGCGTGCGGCTGGAGAGCCGGCGCCCATCCGCCAGCGACCACACCGTGACCTCCTCCCCCTCGCGCGCGGCCGCGAGGCGGACCCCGCTCTGGGCAAAGCGAGGGCGAGTGTAGGCACCCGGCAGGTCCAGGCTGAGCAGGGGATTGCAGCCCGTGGTAGACCAGACCCCCAGTCGGAGGCCATCGTCCTCCCGGTAGGGGGCGGCAACCGCCTGGCCATCAGGGCTCACGTCACAATCCCAGAGGCCAGGGCGGGTGATCGTCTCCAGCGGACGGATGCGCATCCGGGCCACCTCCGCTCGCGATGTGCCGCATGGCAGCGCCTGCAGGCATCGGGCCGAGTATAGCGACTGTGCAGCCGCGGGTCAAAGCCAAAGTGGTGAGCAATGCGTCCTGCGGGGTGTCGGGTGGCAGGACGCACTCTGCCACCCGACAAACACCCGAAGTAGCTCCCCTCCCCAGCCCGTCTGCATAGACGCCTGTCGCAACGGCGCCGGGCCCGGCGCGCGCACCATTGACACCCGCTCCAAGAGCGCGATATAATGGGATTAGGTGATACGCGCCACGCCTGCCCAAGGGGCGGGCGGGCTGCCGCTCATCACGACCGCGGTACGATGGGCTCCGGCGGCGGCACAGCGGCGTGCACAGCATAAGGAGGCCCAAAGATGCACATCAGACCCCTTCGCCCCGAAGACACGGCCTTTGCAGCGCGGCTGTGCGACGACAAGGGCCGCGCTTTCCCGGCCCTCAACCTTCAGACTCTGATGGCTCTCGAGCCCAAGGGCTGCTTCGTGGCCGAAGATGGGGGCGAGCCGATCGGACTGGTAACCTTCCTGGCCTACGGCAAGCTGGGCTGGATCGGCAATGTGGTGGTGAGCGGTGAGCACCGGGGACGTGGCTGCGGCCGCGCCCTCCTCGATGCGGCGGTCAGCTACCTCCTCGACCGCGGTGCACGCACCGTCGGCCTCGACGCCACGCTCCAGGCCGTGCCCTTCTGCACGCGATCCAGGTTCTACCCCGCCTTCGAGGTGCTCCACATGAGGCGCGCCGCCCAGCAGCCGCCCCAACCCATCCACGACGCACTGGTTCCCATGCAGCCCAGGGACGTCCACTCCGTGGCCATGTTCGACTGGGCCCACTTTGGCGGCCGAAGGCAGCGAGTGCTCCGGCACCTGTTGCCACACTCGCCGGTGGCCGTGGTGGCCCAGGATGCCACGGGCGTCGGCGGCTACCTCATGGCGCGCCCCGGCACATCGGGCTGGATCATCGGCCCGTGGGTCTGTGTCCGCTCCGCCGAGGCCTTGCTCACCGCAGCCCTCGATCACATCAAAGAGGAGCCCGTGATACTGGCCGTGCCCAAAGTGAACGAGGACGCCCTCCGCATGCTGCGTGCTTACGGCTTTCGCGTCTTCTATAGAGAGATGCGCATGTATTACGGCGACCAGGAAGGGTGCGGGCATCCACAGCGCATCTACGCCATCGCTTGCCCAGAGGTAGGCTGAACATCCGGCTCGCTCCGTCGTGACCTCAGCGTCGCCCGAGTTCCACCGCGGGCCGAGCCCCACCGACCCCTTCCCCGTCTGCGGCTGCCGGGATGCCTGCCGGCCGCAGGCACCAGAAGGATGGTATGAGTGGCCGATCAGAGAACAGATGGGACCAGATCCTCAGCCAGGCCAGCCGCCGCGCTGCACCTCGGGCGCATCCTCATCCCTTTGGCCAACCCTGCCACAGCCTCGGCCCTGATCCGGCTGGCCAGCATGCTGGGGGCCGGGGAGCCCCCGGCAGAGCTGGTCGCCCTCAGGGTGATCACGCCGCCACGGGGCATCTCACTGAAGGATACCCGGAGACAGACCCTCACTGAGCCGCGACCGGCCGATGGCGCCCTCAGGGAGGCAGCGGCCTGGGCAGAGGCGCAGGGGATCGCGCTGCGCACAGAGCTGCAGGTCGCCCGCGGAGTCGCCGCCGGCATCCTCGCCTTTGCCAACAGCATGCCCGATCTGGACCTCATCCTCCTCGGCTGGCGGGGTACCGGCAAGCCCCAGACACGCCGGGACATCAGCCAGGAGATCCTCTGGCATGCCCGGGCCCATGTGGCCGTCCTCCGCGCCGGCCTGCCAGGGCCGGTTCGGCGGGTCCTCGTGCCGGTCGGGTGGGGCCCGCATGCCCGCTTTGGCCTGCGGCTTGCGGAAAGGCTGGCCTGTCACATCGGTGCAGCAGTGACGGTGTTCCGTGTGCTCCCGGCAACAGGAGATGTGGACTGGGAGGCAGAGCGGGCCGCGCTCGGGCACCTCATCGCCGCCGAGGCTCCCGGCCTGCGCTATGGGACGGAGCTGCTCCTCACGCGCAGCGCAGCCACGGCAGTGGCCATCCTTAACGAGACCCAGCGCGCGCCCTACGACCTGGTCATCATCGGCGCCTCCGAGGAGTGGCCGCTCCGGAACTGGCTCTTCGGCGCCATGCCGGATCAGATTGCCGAGCAGGCGCCCTGCGCCGTGCTGCTGGTGCGCAGCTATGAGGTGCCGGCAGGGTAAACCCCCGCCGGCAGCCCCTGTTGCAACTTTACCAATTACATCGGCCATGGTATAATGGAGTCGATAAATCTGGTTTGGGAGACTCCTGTGCGTAGAA
>JAIMBM010000160.1 GCA_023511475.1 Anaerolineae bacterium | reverse complement strand
CAATTGTTAAAGATTCTTGCCCCCTGTCCGCCCCTGAACGGGGAGGGGGCCAGGGGCAGGGGTTCCCCGACGAGCCGGCGCAAAGCCGATCACGATATGCAGGGCTACCAGCAGCCTGCCTCCGTGCTATGCACTGAACGCGAGTCCGAATAGCAGCGAGGGGAGGCCTTTTGACTCCCCCTCTCCTTTCTGCTACAATCGCCGCGGTCTGCACAGTGAGACGCGAGCGCGTTGCTGTGCCCGTTGGTGCCGACCAGCTTTGCCCCTTGCGAGCTGGTCGTTTCTTTGCCCGGTGACTGGAGCAGATGGGTTGGCCACAGGAGAGACCATCCGTGTGATCTTCCGCCCGGCCGGCCGCTCCGCTCGGGTTCCAAAAGGTACCCTCCTGACGGCGGCAGCCAATCAGATTGGTGTCCCCATCGAGCAGGTATGCGGCGGCAAGGGTACATGCGGCAAGTGCAAGGTCAGGCTCCTTTCGGGTACGCTCAGTCCCGCTGGGCCCGCCGACAGCCGCCATCTCTCCCCCGACGAGCTTGCCGCCGGCTACCGGCTCGCCTGCCAGGCGGCAGCCCTCAGCGACGTGTCCGTCGAAGTGGCGTGGGCGTCGGCCGCGGCTGGGGTGTCGATCCTCGTGGAGGGGCTGCTGGAGCCCACGCCGCTTGAGCCGGTCGTCGAAAAGATGGTAGTGCAGGTGCCACGGGCCTCGCTTGAGGACCAGGTCGGGGACTATGAGGCGCTGCTGCGGGTCCTGCCGCCCTCTGCCGGGCAGCCTCCGCGGCCAAGCCTGAGCACCCTCCGGGAGCTGCCTGCAGCTGTGCGCGCGGCCGACGGGCTGGTGACAGTTGTACACGCTGATGGGCTGCTCGTATCTGTGGAGCAGGGGGATACGCGCGACGCCCTGTACGGCTTTGCCTGTGACATCGGAACGACGACGGTCGTCGGCTACCTGCTCGACCTCCACACGGGCAGGCGCCTGTCAGTCGCCTCAACGCTGAACCCGCAAACGCGCTTTGGGGACGACGTCATATCCCGTATCGAGGTCGCTCAGCGGAGCGCTGAGGGGCTCGAATCGCTGCGTCAGACGATTGTTGAGGCGATCAACGACCTCATCGGGCAGGCATGTGCGGAAGCGGGCGTCCCACGCGAGCGGATACATGCCCTCTCGATCGTGGGCAACACGTGCATGCACCATCTCTTCCTCGGGCTCAGCCCGGCGGCGCTGGGCCGATCGCCCTACGTGCCTGTAGTCGCCGGACCTTTGCAGCTCGATGCCATCGAGGCCGGGCTGCACGCGCATCCCTCGGCCCAGCTCTTTGTGCTGCCGAACATTGCCGGCTTTGTCGGTGCCGATACGGTAGGGGTCCTCCTGGCGACGCGCCTGCTGCACAAAGAGGGTGTGCGGCTGGCTATCGATATCGGGACGAACGGCGAGATGGCCCTCGGCTCGCGCGAGCGCATGGTCGCATGCTCGACTGCCGCTGGACCCGCCTTCGAGGGGGCACAGCTCACGCACGGCATGAGGGCGGCCGACGGGGCCATCGACCGCGTCGACTTTGGTGAGGACGGGGTGGTGAGCATCCACTCCATCGGGCGAGGCAAGGTGAGAGGCATCTGCGGGTCCGGTGCGGTCGACGCGATTGCCGGGCTGCGACGTCTGGGCATCGTCGATGCGACCGGGCGGCTGCTCTCCCGCCACGAGGTCGCCTCGCTGCACGGCGACCATCTGGCCGAGCGCATGGTGTCTCACGCCCACGGCGGCGCCTTTGTCCTCGTGCCAGCCGAGCAGACGGCTATCGGGGGGCCGATCCTGCTGACACAGCGGGACGTCCGCCAGATACAGCTTGCCAAGGGCGCCATCCGCGCCGGGATCGAGATTCTGATGGCAGAGCTGGGCGTTCGCCCGGAGGATGTGGTCGAGGTCTGCCTCGCCGGGGCTTTTGGCAACTATATCCGCCCCGAGAGCGCCCTAACCATCGGGCTGATCCCCCGTTTGCCCCGGGCACCGATTGTGCCGGTTGGCAATGCGGCGGGCGCAGGCGCGCAGATGGTCCTCCTCAGCCGGCAGGCCTGGCGCGAGGCGGCCACGATCACCGGTCAGGTGGAGTATGTAGAGCTCTCTCTGAGGCGGGACTTTCAGCAGGTGTTCATGCAGGCAATGGAGATGGAGTGAGGTGGGTATGCTCATCGTCGGTGAGAAGCTGAACAGCTCGATCAAGCGGGTAGCGGAGGCCATCGAGGCACGCGATGCGGCGACCATCCAGGACCTGGCCAGGCGGCAGGTCGAGGCGGGTGCGGACTATCTGGACGTCAACGCCGCGGCACGTGTGGCGGAAGAGCTCGACGATCTGACCTGGTTGATCGAGACGGTGCGCGCGGTAACCGACGCACCGCTGTGCGTGGATAGCCCCAACCCCAAGGCGCTGGCGAAGGGGCTCGAGCTTGCGAAGGGCGCGGGCCGGCCGATGGTCAACTCGATCACGGGCGAGCCGGAGCGGCTGCATGGCGTTCTGCCGCTTGTCGCCGAGCACCGGTGCCCGGTCGTTGCGCTGACCTCGGATGAGACGGGCATTCCGAGCACCGTTGAGGATCGCCTGCGAATTGCCCGCAAGATCATGGCTGAGGCTGACCGGTACGGTGTGCCACATGAGGATATCTACTTTGACCCGCTGGTGCTGCCGCTTTCGACCGACGTGCGCAATGCGGTCATCTTCATGGAGGCCCTGGCAGCCATCAAGGCCGAGTTTCCGGGGGTCAAGACCATCTCGGGCCTGAGCAACGTATCCTACGGCCTGCCCAAGCGCAAGCTGGTGAACCGCGCTTTCCTGCTGATGTCGCTGCATGCTGGCATGGATGCTGCCATCATGGACCCACTGGACATGGATCTGATGGCCCTGCTCCGTGCTGGTGAGCTCGTGCTGGGGCAGGATGAGTACTGTATGCGGTATCTGAAAGCCTACCGGGCGGGGCTTCTCGGCGCCTGACATGTCCAATCAAATGATAATGTCACCGGAGCGCGACGGTTCGATCAAATGATAATGTCACCGGGGCCAGCCGCCTCCTTTCAGGCATCGATGGGGATCAGCAAGGTCTCGAGCACGTTCTCGGTCACCCCCGGCGTGGCGCAGGGGAGGGCGAACAGTGCCTGCAGATCGGCGTAGATCTCCTGCCGAAGACGGCGCGGGTTGAGCGAGTCGCGCAAGGCAAGGAGCGCCTCCTTCCTGTCGGGCGGAACCTGCTCTGTGGCGATCAGGCGGTCGAGGGGCGTGCGCGCGACATCGAAGCGCCGACGCAGACGCACCGAGCCATCCTCCAGGGTGCGGTACTCTTTTTGCTGAAGCCGCATCACCGGCTGAAACAGGTTGTAGTAGAGCCACATCTTGTCGTACAACACGTTGAGGGCGCGAGTGTGGGCGACGGTGTCCAGACGCTCATGACCGAGGTAGGCCCGGACAAGCGAGTCGTTCTTCTGCTCGACGAAACGGTTGTCGTTCTTGTGCCAGGGGCGGCTGCGGGATAGCTTGGCCTCGCTGATGAGCTCACCCCAGAACCGGAGCAAGTGGGCGTTGAAGAACTCGCTGCCGTTGTCAGGGTGTAGCTCCAGCACCGGGAAGGGCAACCGGGCCAGAATGCGCCGGAAAGCATCCTCCATGGCCAGGTAGCTGCGGCCAAGGACGGCGACCCGCTCGCTCCAACCGGTGGCGACGTCGATCATCTGCAGGGTGTGCACATAGGTGCCGCCGGTATCACGGCCACAGTGGTGTACCAGGTCGACCTCGAAGTGGCCCGGCTGGCTTTCGTCCCAGGCGATCCGGCGCATCGGGATGTCGCGCGTCGCTTGGTTGGCTCGCTCTGGGCCTCGGCGAGCCAGACGAGGCTCGTCCTGCCGGACCCGAGCCAGGATCCGCCTCAAGGTAGACACGCTGATCACAGCGAGTTGCTCCAAGAGGGCCGCCGACAGGCGCAACTCGCCATGCTTGGCCAGGTGTTTTGCCATGGCGACCAGATTCGGCTGGAGGCGCTCAGCGCAGATATAGTCGCAGCTTTCGGCGATCACGCGCAAGGCATCATCCACCTCGGGGCCATAGGTGCGGCCTCGCTGCCGTTGGCGAGGCTTTCGCTCCAAGCTGCCATGCATGAGCCGGATGACGGTCTTGCGGTCAAGACCGGTCACTTGCTCCATCTCGTCCAGCAGCGCGCCGCGCCCTCGCCGGTCGGCCGCCTTGTAGCGAGGCCGCATGATCTTCAGGTACTTCCGTCGTTCGTCGATGGTCATGGCGTCGTGTTCCGGCATGGTTCCCCCAGTGACATTTTCATTTGAGAGAACCATACCACGTTCGGTGACATTTTACATGATAGAACACGCTATGTTGACCGCAGCTACCTAGTTCCTTACAATCATGATGGTGACACGTGGCCTTTTCTCTTACGCCGGCGGTAGACGAAACGTCCGCCGCAAGAGCGGCATGACATGACACGCCCTTCGCACCTGACCACAGCGCCATCACTCCGGCCATCAGCTTCGCCAGATGGCGCACGCTGGAGTGGACAATGCCTGCACAGGGTTGGGAACGCCGCGCTCTGGTAGCCGTCATCATCGTCCACGTCATCCTCGGGGCGTACTACTCCGTTACGATCCCTGCCTGGGAAGCGAACGATGAGATTGGCCATTTCGCTTTCGTACGTTACCTCGCCACTGAGCATCGTCTACCTCCTCCCGGCACCCGATTGGTCGAGGAGAACGACGAGTCTCGACAGCCTCCTTTGTATTACATCCTGGCCGCATTGCCTGTAGCCCTTGTGAATATGAACGACGGCGTCGAGCCTCACATCAACCCTCATATGTTTTGGGGGCCATCCAAAAGCGGCGCCAACAGAGTGATCCATGACTGCCCTTGCGAGAATTGGCCCTACCGAGGTACAATTCTCGCTCTCCACGTGGCACGCATGGTGTCTGTCCTGATGGGGGCGGTCGCGCTTGTTCTGACACTCTGCGCAGCCAACCAGGCGTTTCCAGACCAACCCTGGATCCGCTGGGGCGCAGTACTGACTTTGCTCCTGTGGCCACAATTCCGCTTTGCGACGGCTATAGTCAACAATGACATTATGGCTACGGCGGCAGGAGCCGGGCTCACCTGGGCCCTTCTCAGGCTCGCAACCGCACCAAGGCCAGTCGACGTGCTCGCGCTTGGTGGCGCCATAGGTCTCGCATTGCTTTCCAAGAACAGCACGCTGGCGCTCCTACCTGTCACCTCACTGGTCCTGCTCCGGGCTCTGCTTGTTGCCAGCCCCGCCACCCGGAGAGAGCTCATCCTCTGCACCTTGGGGGCTTCGCTCTTGGGGCTCGCGGCCGTAGGCTGGTGGTACCTGCGCAACCTCGGCGCGGGGGTCGGAATGTTCGGCGGCGCCTACAGCTTGCGGGCAGTCCTACAGATACTGACTTACGGGCTCGCGGACGAAGGCACGTCTGGTCTGACACGGCTGCAGCCCACGCTGCAGGGGGCCCTCCACTCCCTGTGGGCAGCCTTCGGCTGGGCGAACGTCTCGCTTCCAGCGTTCGCCTACCAGGTTGCAGCGGCCGGCGCAATGCTCGCCCTGGCTGGGTTACCTCTATGGTGGCTTCGCCACAAGCAGGCAAGCCAGAGAGTGCCTGCGGCGACCGTTATGCTGATTGTATTCAGCGTTACAGGCACGTGGATGTATTTCACGATAACCAGACGGCAGGTGGACCTCCCTGGACGATATCTGCTTCCGGTTCTCCCGGCCCTGACCATGCTCACAAGCCTTGGCTGGCACGGCCTCTTCCCTACTCGTCACCGGGCCATCGGCTGGGGTGTAGCAGCCAGCGCCATGGCGGCACTTGCGATCGCCACTCCGCCCCTTTTCATACTGCCCGCGTACACTCCGCCCCGCCCACCAACGGCGGACGAACTGCCCAGCTACGTGCCCACGGGCCTGAACTTCGGAGGCTTTGTGGAACTGATCGGCTATCGCCTTGATTCGGATATCGTGGACGCCAACGGGTCGCTGCATGTGACGTTACTTTGGCGGACGCTTTCGCAGACCCCGCGAGACTACTCCCTCGCCGTGCAGGTCTTCGAGCCAGAGCGTCACATTCTCGGGGAGGTCCAGCGCTTTCCGGGGCGTGGCGCGCTGGCAACGACCACATGGCAACCGGGGACGGTGTTTGCAGAAGAAGTGACCATCGACATCCAGCACAGGGCGCCTGCACCAACCTCAGCATGGATCGAGGTGAGCTACTTTGACAGAGAGAGATTGTATCTCCCCATACAGGTCTACTCGAGGCATGGGCAGAATGTGGGCGCTTCTGTCCGGCTGGGACGGATCAAGGTTCGTGGCCGCACCAGTCGGGCTGTCTCCCCTGACGAACACTCTCTGCAGTTCGGACCGGCCATTCGCCTCACCCGTGTCCAGATCGATGCGTTGGCCTCGGACAGAAACCCCAGACTGGACCTCGACATCTACTGGATGGCCGTGGAACGCCCTGAACGGGATTACACCGTCTCGGTGCAGTTGCGAGACATGCGCGACGCAGTCATTGCTCAGGTGGATGAGCAGCCACAACGGGAACGATATCCAACCTCAATGTGGGAACCCGCGGAAGTGGTGCGAGACCGGCACCGACTGTCTCTCACTCCGCGGCTGGCAGAGGGCATCTACACTCTGTACCTGTGCATGTACGATCTCAACACGTTGCGCAGGCTTCCGGTCAGTACGCAGGCGGGAGAGCGGTACGTGCACGACGAGGTAGCCCTCGGAAGGCTTGTCGTCACTCCTGGATCGGATTTCGAGCTGCACCCGGCGAATCCGCTGGCTGGGGTACATATGATCCCACTAGGTGTCGAGCGGGTGCGCTGAACACCAGTACCCGCAGCGGTCATCCCTGAAC
>JAIMBM010000016.1 GCA_023511475.1 Anaerolineae bacterium | reverse complement strand
CCCGCCCCAGCCCCAGCCCCCCCGCCTGCTCCCCCCCCGGCTGCGCGGCCACCGGGGCGGCGGGCGGCGCCGATACCCGGGCGCGTGTTCGCGTCGGCCGCGGGCGGCGGAGGCGCGCCGTACCGGTCCTCCCATTCGGCGCGGACGTCCTCGACGTCCTCGGGACTCGTGACCGCTGCGAGGCGGCGGTACGCCTCCATGCGGACGTCGTCACGTCCGATGTAGTCGCGCGGCAGGTGCGCGGTGACGGGGAGGTCGATCTGCACCTCCTCGGGAAAGTGGCGAGGTCCTTGCGCCCGGAAGCTGCGTCCTGTGATCACTACGACATGCGCCTTGTGCGCCAACCGGTCGAGCCCCGCCGATGCGAGCAGTGGATCGCCGAAGAGGTCCGGCCACTCGGAGGGAGCCCGGTTGCTGGTGAGGAGAATGCTTCCTCGCTCATACCGCTCGTTGATCACGTCGTAGAGGTCCTCGGGTGCCGGAGGCCGCAAGGCCTTCAGGCCAAAGTCATCCAGCACCAGCAGGTCGGGCTGCAGGTAGGTCTGGAGCCGCCGTTCGTGGGTGCCGTCGGCCCGACCGCCGTTGATGTGCTGCAGCATGCGCTGGGTGCTCACGAGCAGCACCTCGTAGCCCTGGCGACACGCTTCATGGGCCAGCGCGTGGGCCAAATGGGTCTTGCCGACCCCGGCGGGACCGCAGATCAGGACGTTGCGCCTCTGGACGATGTAGTTGCACGTCGCCAGGTCCAGAACCTGCTGCCGGTTGATCGTCGGGTTGAAGCTGAAGTCAAAGCTCTCCAGGGTCTTGGTACTGTTGAGTCCCGCCCGGCGAATGCGGTAAGCCAGCTGTTTCTGGGCTCGCCGGGCGATCTCGTCCTCGATCAGCCGGGACAGAAACTCGAGGTACGACCACTTGCCATCGATCGCCTGCTGGTTCCGCACCTCCAGGGTGAGGAGGATGCCCGAAAGCCGCAGGCGCTTCAGGGCGGGCGTCAGTTGGTGGATCAGGGCCATGTCACACCTCCCGTCAGGTGCCCGGTCAGCTCCGAGGCAGAACGCACAAAGGCCCGCGCGGGCGGCGCCGCTGCAAGCGTAGGCAAGGGCTTGAGGTCCAGTTCTTGTTGCAAGATGCGTTTGATAGTGGCGTAGGATGGATCATCGCATGACAAAGCGCGGGCGCAAGCCGCCTCCAACCGTGGGTTGCCGAAGCGCTCGCCCAGGCGGAGGAGGCGCCCCGCAGTGCGGAGGCGGTCCTCTGGGCGATGGTCCAGGAGGAGATCGACCACCTCAGCCGTAGCCGCACCGATCTCGGCAGCCCGTTGGCGACACTCCGGGCGAGACAGGGTGAGTCCGGCCAGCTTGTAGATGGGGATGTGATCCGGGTGGGTGATCCGTTCTCCGGGAGAGTGCGCACGAGGGTGCGTGGCAACTAACTCGTGGGCGGTCGTGTAGATCTGGACCTCTCGGGCCCCGCCCCGCACCCACAAGCGCTGGCCCACGAGGTGCCATGGAGCCGAGTAGTAGGCGTTGTCGAACACGACGTGGCCGTCGCGGTGCAGGGTGACCTCCTTCCACACCGCCAGGTCGTAAGGCGTCTCCGGCAAGGGCAACAGCGCCGCCTTCTCTGTAGCGAAGCGGGCCAGAGGCTGCTCGCGGGTCGTGCCATGGATGCGCAAACCCGCCGTCGTGTTCACCCAACGCAGGACGTCCTGGTTGGCCTGCGTGATGGTCGTGATGCCTCGACCTGCTAGGAAGTTGCGCTTCACGTAGTGGATGCCGCCTTGCTCGACCTTGCCTTTGTGTTCAGGCGTGCGCGGGCGACAGGGTCTGATCAGGAAGCCGTAGTGCTCGGCGCACTCCCGGTACGCTCGTTGGGCCACGGGATCATCCCAGCAAGCGCGGGCGATGGCCGTCTTGAGGTTGTCGACTACCACGCATTTGGGGACGCCACCGAAGAACTCAAAGGCATGGCGGTGCAGGGCCAGCCAGGTCTCGAGCTTCTGGTCGAACACGAACTCGACATACTGGTGACGGCTCCAGGAGAGGGTCATGACAAAGACCCAGGCCTTGCGCAGACGGCCGTCGGCAGGGTCGATCATCTTGCCCGCCGAGCCAAAGTCGACCTGGGCCTCCTCGCCCGGGCAGGTCTCCACCCGCGCCACGACCCCGATCCTTGGCGGTTCCAGTCGCCGCACAAAGCGGTACACCGAGGAATAGCTGCCGCTGTAGCCCCGTTCCTTGAGGCGCTCGTAGATAGCGGCCATCTCGACGCCCTGGCTGCGCAGCTGGACTACGACCTCGCGGAACGGTTCCACCAAAGACTCGTTCTGAGGCGGAGGCGGGGTTCTCATGGTCTCGTCAAGCAGCCGATGGAGATCGGTATTCGATGGCAACGGGCCGGTAAGCAGCCCGTGGCGGATGGCCCAGGCTCGGTAGCGAGCGACCGTCTTGCGATTGACGTGCATGGCTCGCGCGACGGCTCGGTCGGTCTGGTTGTTCCGCAGGTGGCGCAGCATCTCGCGGACGTCCATGGTAGATTTCCTCCTGGCAGGCACTCTTTCCTTACCCTCCTTTGTTTGGGTGAGGGAAGAGTATGCCCTACCTGGTGAAGCCGCGGTAATGTCGTCTGCCGGTGGACCATCCCGGGCGAAAACCCGTGGACCAGTTTGGGCGAAAACCACTGGACCACTTTCGGTGAAAACGTGTGGACCAGCTTGGGTGAAAAGCGCTGGACCACTTTGGGTGAAAACGTGTGGACCAGTATCGTCCGAAAGATGACACCTGTCCGTCCCTGAACGCGGCGGGGGCGGGGTTAGGGGGCTTAACCCCGCTTTGCCCTATGGGCAAAGCGGGGAATGCCCCGGGGGTGGGGGCCTAACGATGGAGGGTCCTCACGCCTGCACAGGGGGCGGAGCCTGTCCGCCCCTGAAGGGGAGGGGAGCGGAGCGGAGTGGGGGCAACACGCGGCAGCCGGCGGCGCCAGGATGCGAGTCTGAGCAGTGACCCCGGTAACAGGTCAACTGGCAGGTCGCCCCTTGCCCTCTCACTCTCCCTGTGCTATAATCTGCCCCGGTCCGGCGGCGATCGCCGGGATGGAGCTCCAAGGAGGTAAGGTGACAGTCTACCTCAATATCATCCAGATCATCGTCTCCGTGGCTCTGATCATCGCGGTGCTCCTGCAGGCCAAGGGTGGGGGCCTGAGCACCCTCTTCGGCGGCGAGGGATCGATCTATCGCACACGGCGCGGACTTGAGAAAACCCTCTATCAGATCACCATCGGTCTCGCCATCCTCTTTGGCATCGTCTCGCTGCTGAGCGTGGTTGTGCAGAGCGCTGCCTAGGGGGTGGCATGCGAGGGATGCGCTCCAGGGCACTGATTGCGGCCCTGGCTGTCGTCGGCCTGATCGCCGCGGTGGGACTGCTGGCGGCGCGCCTGGCTACGGCGATAGTGCCCGACAAGGGAGGCACCTACGTCGAGGGGCTCGTCGGCAGCCCGAGCTATATCAACCCGATCCTCTCTCACTACAACCCCGTCGATCAGGACATCGTCGCCCTCGTATTCAGCGGATTGACGACTACCGATCCGCACGGCGTCATCATCCCTGACCTGGCCGAGCGGTGGGAGGTCTCGGAGGACGGGCTGAGCTATACCTTCCATCTGCGCAAGGACGTCCGCTGGCACGACGGGGCGCCTCTCACCTCAAACGACGTCAGGTTCACCATTCAGGCCATCCAGGACCCGGGCTACCAGGGGCCGCCGGAGCTGAGCGAGCTGTGGCGCCCCGTGACCGTGGACACGCCCGACGAGCACACGGTGGTGTTCACGCTGCCCGAACCTTTTGCGCCGTTCCTGGAGTACACCACCCAGCCGCTCATCCCGTCGCACGTGCTCTCGACCGTGGCGCCGGACCTCTTGCCAACGAGCCAGTTCAACGCCCAGCCGGTAGGCACGGGGCCATATCGGGTGGCCGATACGACGGCCAGCTATGTGCTGCTCGAGGCCAGTCAGGACTACTATGGGCCGCGGCCCCACATCGCCCGCATCCGGCTCAACTTTTACCCCGATCGTGCCAGCCTGCTGGCTGCATACCGTCGGGGTGAGGTCGCCGGCATCGGCCAGCTCTTGCCGGAGGAGCTGAAAGAGCTCCGTCGCGACCCCCGGCTCAACCTCTACACCGCCCCATACTCGGGCTATGCCATGGTCTTCCTGAACCTCGAGCGCCCCTTCCTGCAGGATGCAGCCGTGCGCCGCGCCCTCTGGCAAGCCATCGACCGCCAGGGGCTGGTGGACCGCTTCCTCGACGGGCAGGGCCTCGTCGTCGACACCCCCATCCTGCCCGACTCTTGGGCTTACGACCCCGAGGCGCCCCGAGTCAGGTACGACCCGGCTGCCGCGGCTGCCGCGCTGGAGGCAGCAGGGTGGCACGACGATGGGACGGGCGTCCGCACCCGCGACGGCGTGCGGCTCGAGCTCACCCTGCTGACCAATAACGATGATCCGGTCCGGATGCAGATGATTGAGGAGATCGCACGCGAGTGGGGTGAGATCGGCGTGCGCGTAACGCCGGTGAGCGTCGAGATGACCGCCCTGGTGCGCGACCACCTGTACGCCCGAAACTATGACGCCGTGCTCTACGGCTGGAACCTGCCTGCAGCCGACCCGGACCCCTACCCGCTGTGGCACTCCAGCCAGGCCACCGGCGATGGCCAGAACTATGTGGCCTTCCGCGACCCCGACAGCGACGTGCTCATGGAGGAGGCCCGGCGCACGGCGGACCCAAAGCGCCGGCGCGAGCTCTACCGGGAGTTCCAGCGGCGCTTTGTGGAACACGCCCCCGGGCTTGTGCTCTACCAGCCGGTGTATACCTACGGAGTGAGCCAGGAAGTCCATGGCGTGCAGATCACCCCGCTGCTCACTCCCGCCGACCGCTTCCGCACCGTCTGCGACTGGTTCATGGCCACGCGCCGCGTGCTGATCACCGATGCCGCAGACATTGAACGCCGCCGCCTGGAGCCCGAGACCTTCCCGACCCTTCCGGGCGGGGGGAGGTGAGGGCGCTTCGGCAGGCGCAACTGCACGGGCGACGGGCCGCGTCACCCGTGCAGAGCTTGCCCCCCATCGGCCAGCTTCACTTCGCTCCGGCAGCCTGCTGCCTTTCCTGCAGGCTGCCGATGGCCCGGTACATCTCCAGCACGTTCTCCACCGGCGTCCGCGGCTGGATCTGGTGCGTGGGGCCAATGATCAGGCCACCATCGCGGAAGAGCTCCCGACGGAGGGCCACCTCGCGCCGCACGTCCTCCCGCGTGCCGAAGGGCAGGGTCGATTGCACGCTCATCGTGCCGCGGAAGGCGATGTGGCCATAGTACTCGCGGTGTAGCTCGCGGATGTCCATGTCGGCGGCGTCCACCTGCACCACGTCCAGGATATCCAGCCCCATGTCGATGAAGCGAGGGATCAGAGCACGCACGCTGCCGCAGCTATGCAGCATGGCCCTGGCCCCGTACCTGTGCGCCAGATCAATGTACTCCTGCAGGAAGGGGCGAAAGAGTCGGTCGAACTTGGCCGGGCTGAGGAGAAGGCCGCGCTGGCTCCCATAGTCCTCGCCTAAGGCGAGGATGTCGATCATCCCTGGAGCCGCCTGAAAGGTTCGCTCGAGCCAGGTGTAGAGAAACTCGTGGCGCTTTTCCATCAGCCTGAGGTACACGGGATCCTCGGCGCCGATGTCCAGGAGCACCTGCTCTACCCCTCGGCAGCGGGCGATGCCGTTGATGAAATCGGGCGTGCCGGCATTGCCGATGACGACGGCGTATTCGGCCACCTCTCGGCACCGCTCGCTGACTGTAGAATAGTCGAACCAGTCCGCCGAGGGAAAGCGCAGGCTGGCCAGGTCGTCGATGCTCGTGAGGTCCTTGTACGGCAGGTAGACGGCCTCGGGGTAGGTGCCCGTCTCGTGCGGAATGTTGGCATAGCGCTCGCCAAAGAGTCCCTCCCAGCTGCCGTCCGGAAAGCGCCGCAGCTCGGGGCCAGTGTAGCGCGGGTTGACCTCCTTCATGTCTACGCCCAGAGTTGCCTCGAGCGCCGAATCGTCGGCGACGCCCAGGTACGCCTTGAGCTCCTGGTCGAACTCGGGCGTGCACTGATAAAAGGTGGGCAGGCGGTCGTAGCCACGGTAGGCGAGTGCGCTGAGTGTGCGCTCTTTGGAGGTCATCACGGGCCGGCTCCTGAGTCCTCTCTACATTGGGCGAGTCCAGCAGTGACGCCGATCGAGTAGCGGAAGTCTTGGGGGACGCAGAGAGCTGCAGAGTACCAGAGAGCCGCAGAGGGATACCATACACGACCCCAGCGTAGCCTCTGCGCGTCTCTGCTCTTCTGGGGCCCCTCTGCATCCCCGATGCGCGGCGGTGAGCACTGGCTGCGCCTTGTTCCAGGAACATTGGGGCTAGTATATACCGTACGTCTGGGCGGTGTCCACCATCGCCAAAAAGTTCTCCGGCCGGACGTTGGCGGTGATGCTGTGGCACGATGCCAGCACAAAGCCACCGCCTCGCCCCACGTCGTCGATCAGCTGTCGGGCCTCGGCCCGCACCTGGTCTGGCGTGCCGTGGCTCAGTGCACCGCCTACGTCCATATTGCCAATGAGGGCCAGACGTTGGCCAAAGCGCCGCTTGATGGCGCGGATGTCCATGCCGTAGGGCTCGATCGGGTTCAGGGCGCAGATGCCCATCTGCAGCAGATCCGGGATCAGCGCCTCGATGTTGCCATCGCTGTGAAAGACGATCGGTATGCCCCGGCGCAGCGCCGGCTCGAAGACGCGGCGCATCCGCGGCACCCAGACCTCGCGCAGGAGCTGGGGCCGCACGAGGGTGCTGGTCCTGTAGGCCAGGTCATCTCCCACGTAGAAGAAGGTCAGGGGGTAGCGCACCAGCCGCTCGGCCAGAGCAGCGCAGTAGGCTGCATAGCGCTCCAGCACCTCTTCAACTAGGAGGCGGTCCTCGTGGATGAGGATCATGAACTGCTCAAAGCCAAAGATGGAAGTGTAGGTGTCGGTAAAGAAAGAACCAAGCAGGACAAAGAGGCCGACATTGGTGCCCTCTACCGCGCGGGCGTAGCGGTCCAGCAGAGCGAACTGGGGCTCCAGGTGGCTGAGATCGGCAAGCTCCAGGCGAGCGAGATCCTGCCTGGAGGCGATGTGGAAATCAAGCGGGCGCAGCCTCCCCTCCGCATCGCGGTAGCGGAAGGGGTTGTCGTAGAAGCACATGCCGACCACATCCTGCCCGATGCGGTTGACGAACTCGATATAGTCGGCGGGGTCAATGTTGGCCAGCGTGTGTCCGCCGGGCACCTCGCGCCCCATCACATACTGCAGGGTAGGGTTGTCGACGAGCACCTCAAAGTTGGGCACGCGGTCCGGCAGGTCGCCATGGAGCACGGCGGCTATGCGTTCCTTGTTGGGTCTTCGGTAGTCGGGCAAGGGGCACTCCTTGGGTTTGCAGGCTGCGTAAGCAGTGGCAAACCGCAGGGGCGGTTCGCGCGCACCCGGGCCGCCACTGGCACCCAATCCGCACGACCTCACGCCTTGATGGCCCCAGAAGTCAGACCGGCGATAAAGTACCGCATCGTGAATATGAAGAGCACGATCAGCGGCAGAGACGCCAGAACATAGCCGGCGTACATCGGCCCCCAGCTCTCGGTGCCCATGTACTGGCTGCCAAAGCTGACAATGCCCACCGAGACGGTCCAGAGCCGGCCGTCGGCGATGGTCACGAGCGGCCAGATGTAGTCGTTCCAGGTGCTCAGGATGTTCATGATGGCGATGGTGACCAGGATGGGCTTGGACAGCGGCAGGCAGATCTTGCTGTAGAGGTGAAAGGTATGCGCCCCATCGATGCGCGCCGACTCGAAGAGCTCTTCGGGCAGAGAGGCGAAAAAGCTGCGCATGATAAAGATGGCAAAGATCTGCCCCCCGGCGATATAGGGCAGTATCAGAGCCCCGTAGGTGTTCATGAGGCCCAGGTTCTTGACCAACAGAAAGGCGGGAACCAGGGTCAGGATGCCCGGGATCATCAGCAGGGCCAGGAGCATCAGAAAGAGCACTTCGCGGCCGGGGAAGTGGAAGCGGGCAAAGACAAATGCCGAGATGCTGCCGATGCACAGCACCCCTGCTGCAGAGGTTGTGGAGACAACCAGACTATTGACCACATAGCCCCGGATGCGCATCCAGGCGTCGCTATAGTTCGAGAGCTGAATCCACTGCGGCAGCCCCCAGAAGTTGTGCTGAAAGTCCGGCGTGGCCTTGAACGACGTCATGGCCATGAAGAAGAAAGGGTAGAAGGTCAGGATCGCCGCAAAAATCAGGAAGACGTGGATTGGCAGGTCGTGCTTCAGCGTTTTGCTCATCGCCTCGCCCCCTATATCCCGGTGTATTCCACGCTGGAACGGAGGTAGCGCATGTTGAGGTAGGTCAGCGTCAGCGTGACGGCAAAGAGCGCCGTGCCGATGGCGCAGGCATAGCCCATCTTGTTGTAGTACATGGCGTTGCGATAGAGCCAGAGGCCCGGCACCATGGTGACCGTTCCGGGGCCGCCGTTGGTCATGACCATGATGGTCGAAAAGTTCTGCATCGCGCCGATGACCGTCAGGATCACGATCAGCTTGATCTGAGACATGACCAGTGGGATCTCGACCTGCCAGAAGCGCTTCCAGGTGCCTGCGCCGTCGATGGATGCCGCGTCCAGCAGTTCGCTCGGGATGGCCTGAAAGCCCGCCAGGTAGATGAGCGTGGACATGCCCGCGACCCAGGGAAAGCCGATAAACATGATCGCATAGAGCGCCAGCCTAAAGTCGCCCAGCCAGGGGCGGGCGATGTGTCCCAGCCCGGCAACCTTGAGCAGCGCGTTAAGGAGGCCGATGTGTGGCGCGTAGATCGACTTCCAGATGCCCAGCACCACCATGGTCGGCACCACGAGGGGGATCACAAAGAGCACGCGGTAGATGTAGGCCAGGCGCAGGTCGCGCAGGTGAAAGATCAGTGCGCCGGCCAGCAGCGGAAAGGTCAGGTTGACCGCCAGCGAGAAGAGAGCCAGCCTGATCAGGTTGACCACCGAGCCCATCAGGGTCGGGTCCTTCAGCATGGCGGCAAAGTTGCCGAGACCGATGAAGCGCTGAACGTTAGCCCCGTTCCACTCGAAGACGCTGTGGAAGAGCGCCGATGCCGCCGGATAGTAGTTGAAGATGAACACCAGCGCAAAGCTCGGGAAGAGGAGCAGGTAGGCCTCCTTCCTGCGCAAGATGTTGCGCAGGAGGCCCACGCCCCGCTCCTTGGGCGCGCCAGATGCGACGGTGGACTGTGCCATTTGACCCCCCACACCTGTCGGAACCTTGCGAAAGCTCCGCCCCTCACGGGCCGACGGGCCGCCTGCCACGACGAGCTCCATTGGGGCCTGTCCGGGAGCTTTCGCAAGGTTCACAACTGCATGGCTACTTAACCCAGTCGGGGTGCTCCGCTGCCAGTGCCTCGGCCGCCTTGACCATCTCTTCCTGCATCTTGTTGGCCATGGCCTCGAGCTCGATCTGGCCGGCGAGGAACTGCTGCAGCTGGTTCCACAGGAGGTCGACCCACTCGCGCGTGAGCATGGAGTCGAAGGGCTCCATACGCTCACATCCGTACTTGACCATCATCTCGGTGTAGACCGACAGCGACGGATCGGCTCCGGTGGTGTCCACCACCCCAGGGGCGAAGCCACCGTGGTCGTTGAGAAGAGCGACCAGGTTCTTGGGCGCTGTGATGAAGCGCATCCAGTCGATGGTTTCGTTCAGCACGCCCCGCTTCTCGGACTCGGCGGCGATGGCATACTGGAACACGCCGCCCACGCCGGCCATCGCGGGAAAGTCGACGCCGCCGAAGGGCGAGCTTTCCTCGGTGATGGTCGGGATCTTGGGGAAGATTCCCCACTCGAACGCGATGAGCGGATCGTTGCGGATGGGCTTGTTCATCCAGCTGCCCTGCCAGGCCATTGCCGCATCGCCGTTGGCCCACAGCTTGTACACATCGCCCGGCGGGAAGGCCCAGAAACCCTCAGGCCAGTGCTGCGACCAGTCCTTCAGGATGCGGAGCATTTCCTTCCATTCGGGGTCGGTCGCCCCATAGCGCTTCTCGAGGATGGCCTTGACCATGACCGGCGGGCCGAGGTTCTCGCCCGGCTTCCAGGTGCGCGGCACGGGCTGGTTCGTGCCCTTGATCATGCCCATCTTCTTGTCGTAGAGCACATCCTGGATGATACGCGTGGACCAGCTGCCATAGAGCTGGACGCCCCCTGCCAGATCCATGCTGAAGGAGACGGGGATCTTCCCAGCCTCGCGGATGGCCCTCTGGACGACGTCAAAGTCCTTCCAGGTCTCCGGCACCTTGAGCCCCAGTTGGTCGAAGAGGCTCTTGTTGTAGAAAAAGCCGGTGCCGACGATGTCACCGGTGATCATGTAGATGTGGCCATCGGGCCCTTTGCCACTCTCGATGCACGGTGCCTGAAAGGTCTCCTTCCAGGAGGAGTAGCCCTGGACGTAGGGGTTGGGCTCGGCTAGGTAGGGGTCGAGATTGACGAACCAGCCCTTCGCATAATCGCGGGCGATGTAGCCGCGCTGGTACCAGACGATCTCAGGTGAGGTACCGCCGGCCATCTGGGTGACCAACCACTCCTCGTATCCCTGAGCGAGCTCCGGGACCAGCTCGATGGTCACGCCGAGATGGGCAGCCTCGTATTCCTCCTTGAGCGTGTTCATGTACTTGGGTGGATCCCAGCGGTCATCGGCGGTGCGCTCGCGCGGGGTCAGTGCCTGAGCGTAATGCTTGACCGTCTTCTTGACGGCAGCCGGGGCTGCCTTGGTGGGCGCTGGCTGCTGGGCCGCCTGAGTCGGCCCAGCCGGCTCCGCGGGCGCAGTGGGTTGAGCGGGGGGGGCGGCAGGCGGCCAAGACGGCAGCGACCGCCGTCGCCCCTGCCAGTTTGATGAACCCGCGACGCGATAGAGATTGGCCGGACATGGTATGCTCCTCCTCTCGCATAGGATAGCCACGGACGAAGCAGATACCACAGTCTCCACGGTCTGCTCAGCTCCTCTCCATACCCCCTCCTCTCCCGCTCTGTATGCGACCTCGGAGGCTCGGCTCTTGCCGATGAGAGCCTCCCTGGCGCTGGATAGAGCGAATGCAAGGCCGCAGCTATGCCGGCACGAACAGTCGCTTATTGCCTGCTGGCTGCTGCTTGGCTATAATCCACTATACTACGGAATGAGCATGGGATGGGTGCTTTCCGGCCTGTGTCTGGCCAGAGTGAGGACAGGATTTGGACTCCCCGAAACTCGGTGTATGGCAGAAGCACATCCGCAAAGCCCTTAACCACCTGCATGACCCGGACTACCTGCGTAAGAGCCCTCTGGCTGCCGTGCTCGGCGTCTCCAGGCGCTTTGACACCCCGGCAGCGGTTCGCCGCATTCTGGTCGATGCCATCACAGCGCTCCAGCCACAGCCGGACGAGCCCCCAGGCTCCCGTGCCTGGGAGGTCTTCCAGTCCCTGCACTACCGCTATGTCGAGCAGTTCAGCCAGGCCGAAGTGGCCCACCAGATGGGTGTCAGCCTGCGCCAGCTCCGACGCCTGCAGCGCTCCGCCCTGGAGGCGTTGGTCTATCACCTGGCTGAGCGGTATGACTTGCAGAACGGCGCCAGCCCGCCGGACGATCCTCCGGCTGACGAATGGGCCGCCGACGCCTGGGAGGACCTGGAATGGCTGAGGACGAGCCCTCCGGAGGAGACGACCGACCTGAGCGAGGCGCTGCCGGCGGTGGTGACGCTGTTGCGACCGCTGGCCACGCAGCGTGGCGTGTCGGTCGAGGTGGCCGTGGCGAGGGAACTGCCCGGCATCGCCGCCCATCCTACCGCCGTGCGGCAGGCCCTCCTCAATGCGTTGACCGTGGCTCTTCTCAGTGCCGGGCCGGCGCCCGGTGCCGTGGTGCGAGTTTCGGCCGATGCCCTCCGCAGCCAGGTGCGCATCACGGTTCGCTGGCGGGCCACGGAGACGCCTGCGCCGGAAAGCTTCAGCGAAGACCAGCACAAGATCAGATTCGCCGAGAGGCTGGCCGGGCTTTGCGCCGGCAGCCTCCAGGTGGAGGAGCAGGGCCACAGGCGGAAAGCGGTGTTCACCTTCTCGGTCCTCGCCCAGCGGCAGGTGCTAGCCATCGACGACAATGCGCAGGCCCTGCAGCTCTTGCAGCGTTATGTGGCGGGAACGCGGTATCGGGTTGTCTGTGCGCGCGACGCGGCTGAGGCGCGGGCGCTGATCGAGGGCAATACCTTCGAGGCCATCGTTGTCGATGTGATGATGCCCCATGTAGACGGCTGGACCGTCCTGGCAGACCTGCGACAGAATCCACTCACCGCAGACACCCCCATCGTCGTGTGCACCGTCCTCCCGCAGCGCGAGTTGGCGCTGTCTCTGGGCGCCAACGGCTTTCTGCAGAAGCCGTTCAGCCGGGAGGCCTTCCTCCAGGTGCTCGACCGCGTGGTGGGGCACTGATCCCAGTCTGCTGGCTCTGGGCTTGCTCCGGGGCAACACGTTAGCCAGGCAGGCTATCGCTCAGCAATGGCTGGGGCGGCTGCTCCGTGGCCCCTTCTCTCCGCAACAGGCACCCTCGCCATCGCGTGTATTTCCCGGCGCCAAAGCCCGACTGGTGGGGGAGGTCGCACTGCAGCCCGCTTTGACTCGCAGGCGGCCCCGCCAATCGGCCCCACGCCGCGCCAGAGGCCGGCCTTCAGGTCTTGGGCGGCGGGGCGCCAGCTTCGCGGCCAAGCCCCGCCACAATGCGGACGCAGGCGAGCAGGTCGGCCAGGGGCACGCCACCATGTGATGTGATGGCGATTCTGTCCGACCGCATCGGCCCGGCGCTCAGCCCCTTGGCTGAGACCGCGATGACGGGGATGCTCTCGATGGCGGGGTCCTCAGCCTTCTCGTGCAGCAGCTGGAGCCCGTCCATCTCCGGCATGACCAGGTCGAGGATCACGACGTCGGGCTTCTCGCTGCGCAGCAGGTGTAGCGCTCTGGCACCGGTCGTGGCCCGCAGCACGCGATATCTCCTCTCGCCGCTGTACAGCATGCGCGTGAACAGGCGGAGAACCTCGGGCTCATCGTCGACCAGGAGGACGGTCTGGACGGGGATGCCGATGGCCTCAATTGAAGAGAGGAGCTGCCGGCGCGTCACCGGCTTGGGCAGGTAGCGGGCGATGCCCAGATCGCGGGCAACGAGGTCATCGCCTGCCAGCCAGCAGGTTATGATGGGAGGTGCCCCGGGGAGCCGCGCCAACCCCCTATCCAGTGATGGCAGATCGCCGTTGCAGAACCCATTGACCAGGACGGCGCTGACCGGAACTTCCCTCACCATCTCGAGGGCCTGCTGAGTGCCCTCGATGCTCTCTACCTGGACGTCCTCCAGGTAGCGCTTGATGAGCCGGCTGAGCTCCTGCCCCCTCTCGACAACCACAAAGCGCGGCATAGACTGGGGCAGGGGCGCCTTGAACCGCCGGGTGCGCACGCGAAACTCCGCCTCGGCACTGAGGAAGCGCGTCACCGCAGCATCCTCCCCGGCAGGCTCGGCGAGGGGCAGCCCCGTCGGCAGGCTGAAATGAAACGTAGTGCCTTTACCCGGCTCGCTCTCCAGCCATATCCGACCGCCGTGCATCTCGACGAACTGCTTGCTGATACAGAGGCCCAGGCCACTGCCGGCGTGGCGGCGGCGGATCGACGCGTCAAGCTGGGAGAAGGGCTGGAAGAGACGGGAGACCTCTTCGGGCGCAATGCCGGGGCCCGTGTCGCTGACGCTGACCACGACCTGGTCCGGCTGCCACTCTGCCCGGATATGGGCGCCGCCGTGCTCCATGAAGCGGCCGGCGTTGCTCAACAGGTTGAGCAGCACCTGCCGTATGCGCGTAGCGTCGCAGTACACCTGCGGCGCATCGGCTGGGACGTCGGCGCGGACATAGAGTCGCTTCGAGTCGTAGAGGGGCCGCACCTCGTGCACCGCTTCCTCGATGATAGCAGTCAGCGATGCCCACGCTTTGCTCAGCGCCATGCGACCGGCCTCAACCTGGCTGAGGTCCAGGATGTCGTCCACCAGCCGGGCAAGGTGCTGGGCGTTGGCGTGTATGGCGTCGATGTCGGCCAGAAGTGTGGGCGGCAGGCTGCGGCCGTAGACGCGCGGCGCATTGGTCATCAGCTCGGCAAAGCCGATGATCATGTTCAGCGGCGTACGCAGCTCGTGACTGACGTTGGCGACAAACTCGGCCTTGGCCTGCCGTGCCTCCTGGGCGATCTGCCACATCTGTTTGAGCTTGTCGGAGAGCCTGCTCAGCTCCTGGTTGGCCAGAATGAGGTCCTCCTGGACCTGCTTCATCTCGAGCCTTTGGTTGCGGACCTCTTCGGTGGTGGCGCATGCCTGGTCCCAACTGCGCACTGCCCAATGCACGACCCTGGCCATGGCCTGTGCTGCGGCCCATCCCAGGGCCGCGCTCAGCGCGCCGGCGACGGTAACCACGACAGAGGACGGACCGACTGAGGTGGAGGCCAGGCCGCTGAGCCCCAGCAGCGGCGACCAGGCCAGCACTGCAACGGCCGCCTCGACCAGAACCGCGGCAGGCCAGCCGATGGTCAGAGCCGCCGCCATGGGGATGAGAACGAGCAGGGTCGCGACGGCGGGGCTGTGATGGATGTGCGCGGACAGAGCTACCGAGAGGGTCAGGCCGGAGAGCCAGACGGATTGAGCGGCGAGGATGTGGCGCGGCAGCAGCTTGAGCGCGAGCAGGCACGTTGCGCCGTAGCAGATACAGGTGAGCCAGATGCCAGGTACGTGCACCGTCCACCAAGGGGTAACGGCGATCAGACCGTAACAAGCGATACACACAGCGCACGTCCCAAGGATCAGCAGGCGCGTCGTCTCGTGCAGCGCCTCCTCCGCCTGGGCCGCCAGGTCGCTACGCGACGCCAAGAGCGCTCGCAGACCGAGCCACACAGGGTCCTCCTTCGCCGGTAGCTGGCCAGAGCCTGTCCCCGTTCTGGCCTGGGCCTGTCCCCACAACCTGCACGTTCCCGGCACTCTGTGCTACTATTGCAACTTTACCAATTACATCGGCCATGGTATAATGGAGTCGATAAATCTGGTTTGGGAGACTCCTGTGCGTAGAAGGGTTGTTCGTCTCAATGCCGAGCAGCGGTCGCAGCTTGTCGACCT
>JAIMBM010000159.1 GCA_023511475.1 Anaerolineae bacterium | reverse complement strand
GGCCTGGTAGACGCGCTGCGCGGTGATCATCTTCACCAGCTCTTCGGTGAGATCGACGTTGGCCTCCTCCAGCGCGCCCGACTGCAGCACGCCGAGCGTGCCGGAGCCGGGCGACGCGACCAGCGGCTGGCCGGAGTCCGAACTCTCGGCCCACTGGTTGTTGCCGAGCGACACCAGGCCCTGCGCGTTGATGAAGTTGGCGAGCACGATCTGCCCCTGCGCGCGCGACTGGCCGTTGGTGTAGCGGCCCAGGATCACGCCGTCGGCGCCGATCGCGAATCCCGCCAGCCGCCCGGTCGTGAAGCCGTCCTGGCGCAGCTCATGGAAAATCCCGCCATCCGTCTTGCCCGGCCCGTCGAGTTCGGCTCCCAACCGCCGGGCCAGCACCGACTTTGATCGTTCCTCCCTAAATTTGATAGGATTTGTTGATATAACCCTCACAGGAGGTCCCCAAACATGGCGGACTATGCACACCCGGAAGTTCTGGTCAGTACGGATTGGGTCGCACAACACCGCAGCGACCCCAACATCGTCATCGCCGAGGTGGATGTGGACACCGCAGCCTACAATGAAGGACACATCCCCGGGGCCATCGGCTGGGCTTGGAACACGCAGCTCTGCGACACCCTGCGTCGCGACATCCTCTCCAAGCAGCAGTTTGAAGAATTGATGGCTTCCTCCGGCATCAGCAACGATACAACCGTGATCCTTTACGGCGACAACAACAACTGGTTTGCAGCGTGGGCCTTCTGGCAGATGAAAATTTACGGCCACAACGACGTGCGCATCATGAACGGCGGCCGCAAAAAGTGGCTCGCCGAGGGCCGCGAACTCTCGGTCGGCGCTGCGGCCGGGGGCAAAGGCCGGGTTCCGCCCGTCGTAGACCACGAGCACCTGCCGCCAGTCGGCCCCCGACTCGGCCACTGCCGCCAGCAAGGCGGCCACCCGCGCGACGGGCCCGAGTCCCCTCTCCATCAGGCGCCCGATGATGGCGGTCCCCGTCGTCAGCCACAGGTCGACGATGGCCGGCCGGCGCCCGCCGGACAGGGGGAACCGGCGCTGGATCTCGAGCCCGGCCTCCTGTGCCTCCGCCGGCGAGAGGAGTGGCGCACCATCGTCGCACGGCTCTCCGGCGAGGAGTGGGAGCTCTTCCCGCCGGGCGAGGGTACCAAAGACCGAGATGGCCAGCACCTGGGGGTTGCCGGGGCTGCGGAAGGCCAGCGGGCGAGCGGTCAGCGCATGGTACAGGGCGGCATCGAAAAAGTTGCGATGCGCCGCCTCGGCCCGGAAGCGGACACGGCCGCCGGGCCCCGCCTCGAAGAGGGCCTCACGCCCGGCAAAGTGCCGGCGGCGATAGGCGGCCAGGGTCGACTCCAGGGCGCGGCGATAGTCCGCATAGCGGGTGGCAGGCACGGCCGGCATCTCCTTGAGCGAAGGGAGAAGGCCTCAAGTCCGCAGGGGAGTGCCGGGGCCGATTATAGCGCATCGGGGAGGGGCGGGCAAGGGGGAAGTTGTCCGAGCATACCACGCCTGTGGGGTCCGCCGCACGGCGAGGTTCTACGCGCTGGCCCATGGCTCCAAAACGCCCCGGCAGAGGCTGCCTGTTGCACGTCAGCTCTCTATGCTGTATTCTTTGGCGGCAGGCGCCCTCCACACGATCACGCAATCACCGCCCGGGGGAGGCCGCGGAGCGCCAGCCGGTCCCTTCGACGGAGGCTCCATCATCAAGGGAGCAGAACGGGGTAGGCCATGGACTATGACCTGATCTACCGTTCGCCGGACAACCCCAACAGCCACCTGACGGCCAAAGAGCGGGACCGGCCGTCATTTCCTACCCGTCGGCTGTTCTCGGAGGGGCTGCTGACTGGCAGGGTGCTGGACTTTGGCTGCGGCAAGGGGGCAGATGTATCCTTCCTGCAGGAAAGCGGCGTGGACGTGACCGGCTTTGACCCCCACTACCGCCCGACCCGCCCCGAGGGACCCTACGATACCATCATCTGCCACTATGTGCTGAATGTCCTGCTCCCGGAGGAGCAGTCGCACGTGCTGATGGCGGTTTCAGAGTTGCTCGGCCCGGGCGGCAAGGCCTACTTCACCGTGCGGCGTGACGTCAGGAAGGACGGCTTCCGCACTCACGCAAGGTATCGCTGCAAGGTGTACCAGTGCAATGTGGTGCTTCCCTATGCGTCCGTCTTCAGGAACGACCACTGTGAGATCTATGAGTACCGACACATCAACCAGCTGGCGCATCCCTCCGGTGGGAGTTGCCCCCTCTGTGCACCCGACTCAAGCTGGCAGCTCGTGACGGAGTCGGCACGGGCTTACTGCGTGGTGAATCCGGCAGACCCGTCTGGGGGAAGCTGGCTGGTCGTCCCCAAGTGGCATGCAACCGACTTTTTCGACCTGCCCGGCCGGGTTGCGGCGGCCTGTTGGATGGTAGCGGATCGGCTGAAGTGGCTTTTGGCGAAGCGAGCCGGCCTGGACCGGTTGAGCTTTGCCTTCGACGTGCCCGCGGTGCACGCCTGCATCCGTGTCTCGTACAGGCCATGACCCGGTCAGCCCGCGAGGACGGGCTGCTGCACACGACGGCGGCTACTCGACCCACAGAAGGCAGATGCGCCCCTCGAAGCCCCCTCGTTCCGCACGCCTGCGCGCCTGCTCTCGCGCCAGGTCGGCGGGGTCGATGCCGACAGCCGCTGCCAAGGCGTCAACCACCTCCCGCACATCCGCAAGCTCCCGGAGAAGGTCGGTCTCATCGGCGGCAGCCGCCTCCCGCGCCTCCTCCACCAGCTTCTCGCGCAGGCTTGTCAGGTATTCCTCGGGGCTCAGGGTGGCCGTGCGACAGGTGCGGCCCTCTCTGCGTATGATGTCGGGGATGCGGTCGCGGACGAGCTTGCGGTACTCTGTAGGCATGCCTGCGCGGCCTCCTAGAATCGCGCGATATTGCGCGCCGTGGCCAGCTGTTCGATAAAGCGTGCCGCGGCGCTGGCGATGCGCTCCGGCGTGATGTCGGCGGGACTACTCACCGAGAGGAAGCGCTGCACGCTATCCTCACGAAGGGCCTCCCTGAGGGAAGGCAGCCTCCCATAGGTGGTATAGGTCTGGGCCAGAATCGGCTGAGCCACTGCCAGACGCTCCGGAGAGGGAAGGCGATCCCGCTTCACGTGCTGGTTAAAGTGCGGATCGGTCGGAGCCAGGTTCCACATCTCGTTGAAGGGATAGATAGAGACCGGCACAAGATGGTCCAGGTCGTAAGGCACGCCGGCTGCGATCCGTTTTCGCGTCCATAGGCAGGTGAAGGTGTGCCCTTCGAGGATGAGCAACTCGACCTCGTTGCGCTCCCAGGTGAGGGGGCGCCGGTTGCCGGGGCGGTCGGTGAGCAGCTTGTAGACTTGCCCGCGATGGACCCGCCTGCCGTCTGTCGGGTCCACGCTCTCGGTGAACAGCGCCCACTGGTGGATGCACAATGCCTCGATCCAGAGAGAGAGTTGCCGGAAGAGGAACCACACCTCGGGCTTGACCACCAGGCAGCGATCCGCCGGTTGCGTTCCAGGAAGCGCGGTCACGGGCTGCTGCAGCGAGTCGAACCGCGCAGGCCTTGGGAAGACGCTCCAGTTCCCAGGCCCGGCGTAGCGGATGGGCATTTCTATCGTCTTGGCGATGGCCTGCAGCGCCTCGTAGTAGGCGCGAACCAGCGAGGGCGGATACTGTGCGCGCCTGCGCGAGACGCGCATCTCGTTCACCACCACAAAGCCGTCCGAGGGCGCAGCCGGCATCTGCCAGAGGGCTTCCCACTCTAGCTTGAGGGCCGTGAGCTCCGGGCGGAAGGCCATGTCCTGTGCGACGCCCTCGCGCCGGCGGTTCCTGGGCCCCTGCCAGATGGGTAGGTGCTGGTCCGCAAAGGGCCAGTAGTACGCCAGCCAGTACTCGGCAAGCACCCTCAGAGGGATCGCCACCGCCTGCCCGTTGCCAACGTCAGGAAAGGCGAGCGCAACGTCATTGATCGCCCGGATGAGGGCGATCTTGTAGCTGGTGGTTTTCGCATCGTGCCGAAGGATCGTGCTGATTACCGTGCCGCGTGGATCGATGCTCATCCCTGCCCTTTGGGGGTCGGCTGCAGTCCGGCCTGTTCACACACCCCGCCACCTAACAATACTACCTAAACGCGCCGGACTGTCAATGGGCGGCGACAGTCGTGACTCTTCCGCCCTCCCCCCGCCGCCCCCTACCCCGCATCCCCCATGTTGACATCCCGCCCACTCCGTGCCACAATTGGCGCCGCTCACGCCGTGGTGAACCGATCCCGGCTGCCGTCTTCCCTGTGACCCGAGGAAGGTGTCCATGCGTCCCAAGGTCCGTATGATCGCCCAGGCTCACCTCGACCCCGTCTGGCTGTGGCGCTGGACGGAGGGCCGCGCCGAGGCCCTCGCTACCAGCCGCTCCGCCGTCGACCGGCTGCACGAGTACCCCTCCTTCCACTTTGTGCGCGGCGAAGCGCAGGTCTACGAGTGGATCGAGGAGGAGGCACCGGAGCTCTTTGCCGAGATTAAGGCCCTCATCCGTGCCGGGCGCTGGCACGTGGTGAACGGCATGATCGTCCAGCCCGATATGAACCTGCCCCAGGGGGAGTCGTTCGTCCGTCAGGCGCTCCTCGCCAAGCGCTACTTCCAGGAAAAGCTCGGGGTGGACGTGCGCATCGCCTACTGCGTCGACTCCTTCGGCCATGCCGGCACCCTGCCGCAGATACTCAACAAGTGCGGCTTTGACGGCTACGTCTTTATGCGGCCGCAGGAGCACGAGAAAGCGCTGCCACACCACGCCTTCTGGTGGCAGGCGCCCGATGGCTCGCGGGTCCTTGCCTACCACATCGCCGACTCGTACACCGGCCCCGGCAACGAGGCCCGCCTCGACCGCACCCTCGACACGCTGCCCCCCCAGCTCGGCGACGCCATGCTCTTCTTCGGCGTCGGCAACCATGGCGGCGGCCCGACTCGGGCGCAGATCGAGGAGGTCCTCGAGCTGTCGCGGGAGCGGCAGGACGTCGAGATCCGCTTCGACCACCCCCAGGCCTACTTTGACGCCATCGCGCCGCTTGCCGATAGGCTCCCGGTCGTGGCCGACGAGCTGCAGTACCACGCTACCGGCTGCTACTCGGTGAACAGCGCCCTCAAGCGCGCCCATCGCCAGGCCGAGTGCGCCCTGCTCGTGGCCGAGCGGATGGTGTGCCTGGCCGAGCTGTGGACCGGCCGGGTGCCGGAGCGCGAGCGGCTGCGTGCGCTCTGGCACGACCTCTGCTTCAACCAGTTCCACGATACCCTCGCCGGCTCCAGCATCAAGGAGGCGGAGGATGAGGCCATCATGGCCTTTGGCCGGGTGATCCTCTCGGCCCGGGAGATCGCCGACTCGGCCGGCCGCCTGATCGGCTCGCGCGTCGATACGAGCGGCCCGGGCTCGACGGTCCTGCTCTTCAACCCCTTCCCCTACCGACGGCAGGAGTACGTGGAGTACGAGCCCTGGACGGACTGGCAGCGTTGGCATGCCTTCGGCTGGGAGCTGCAGGATGAAGCCGGCCGCCCGGTGCCCTGCCAGGTGATCGAGGGGCAGGCCGCCGTCGGGAACGACCGCCACGGCATCGACCGGCTCGTCTTCCGGGCCGACCTGCCGCCGCTCGGCTACCGGCTGTACCGCTTCCTGCGCCGGGGCGAGGGAGAGCCGCGGGAGGCTCCGCCGACGCAGCCGGGGCCCGTCTCGGCGCGCGAGGACGGGCTGGAGAACGACCTGATCGCCCTGCGGCTGGACCGGGCGACCGGGGCGATCGTCTCGTGCCTGGACAAGGCCTCGGGCCTGGAGCTGGTCGGCCCCGGCGGCTGGAACGTGGCCCAGGTCCTCGAGGATACCAGCGACACCTGGTCGCACGGCGTGCGCGCTTTCGACCGGGTCCTCGGCTGCTTTGGCAACGCCCGGATCACCGTCGGCGACCATGGGCCACTGCAGGCCTCACTCTATGTCGAGCGCAGTTGGGAGGAGAGCCGCTGGCTGCAGCAGCTGGTCCTCCGCGCCGGCGAGCGCGAGGTGCTCGTGCGGAACTGGCTCCTGTGGCAGGGGCGCTGGCGGATGGTCAAGCTGGCCTTTGATGTGGCGGTGATGGCACCCGTGGGGTATCGCGACGTGCCCTTTGGCGCCTTCCGCTGCCCGGACGACGGCGCCGAGATACCCTTGCAGATGTGGCTGGATGTCAGCGGCCGGTGCCGCGGGGCATCGCCCGCGGCCGGGGAGCCCGCGGAGGCGGGCCTGGCCGTGCTGAACGATGGCAAGTACGCCGGCGACGTCTGCGGCTCGACGCTGCGGCTGACCGTGCTGCGCTGCCCGCCCTATGCCTACCATGTGCCGCACGTCTTTGGCACCCGCCAGCGCTACGACTGGGTGGATCAGGGCCTGCAAGAGTTCACGCTGGTGCTTATGCCCCATCTGGGCAACTGGCGCGCCGCCGGGGTCGTGCGCCGGGCGCGCGAGCTGAACCTGCCCGTCCTGCCGATCACCATGTATGCCCACGCCGGGACCCTGCCACCGGTGGCCAGCGCCGCCACACTGATCGGGGAGGAGCTCGAGTTGACCGCCCTCAAGCCGGCTGAGGATGGCGACGGCTACATCCTGCGCCTCGCCGACCGTCACGGCTATGGTGGCACGGGCCGGCTCATCTGGATGGGGGAGGCCTTTGAGCTGGCAGGCAAGCCCTTCGAGGTGATCACCCTGCGGCTCACGCGCCGCGACGGGCGCTGGCAGGCGGCCCTCTGCGACATGATCGAGCGGCCCGCCGGCCGCTAGGCCGGCAAGCCGCCTGGCCTTTGGCGAGGAACCCCATCCCCCCGACCCCCTTCCCGCCGCGGGAAGGGCGCCCGTACTGTGAGGGGTGTGGGGGGGGGGGGGCGCCCCCCCCCCC